>JACCWY010000156.1 GCA_013697395.1 Chloroflexota bacterium
AGGATGATGTAGTAGACGTCGGGCAGGTCCTGCGGGTCGGCCGGGTCGAGCTCGACGATCTTCTCCTCGGCGGGATCGAGGACCGACGCGACGGCGACCATGTTGCCGGCGAGGCTCCACGAGTTGAGCAGCAGCGCGATGGCGGCGACGAGGTTGAGCGCCCGACCGGCGGTGCGCGCCCATCGCGACGACTGCCATGCGACGAAGAGGCCGACGAGGATCAGCAGCGCCCAGGCCACGATCAACGGCCATTGGTTGGCGAGCACGCCGGCGGCCGCATTCCACGCGTGCCCGTAGCCGAAGAAGCCGATGACGAGCACGGTCGCGAGCAGCGCGCCGCGATGCCAGTCCCGGACAACCAGGGCCGCGATGGCGAGGGCCGCCGCGGCCCCGCCGACCGCGATTGCCAGCGGGCCCCACAATGGCGCGAGCGTGACCTGCTCCGCCGCGTTCGTGGCGAACAGGAAGACGACCGGATACGCGGCGGCCAGGAGCGGGTGGACGGGCACGGCGCTCCAGTCGATCCGCCGGCGGTGGCCCCCGCGGCGCCGTGTGGTTAACATCCGACTAACACTAGACGAGGCGAAGGACCCATGCCATTGCTGGCGTATATCGACCCGGGCTCCGGCAGCATGCTGCTCCAGGTGATCCTGGCCGGCGTGCTCGCGGTCCCCTTCTTCTTCCGACGCGTCATCGGCGACGGCCTGCGACGCATCCGCGGCGACAGGGACGCGGCAAAGCCGGCCGACGGCGGCGAGGACGCCACGCCCGATCGCTGACGCGCCGGTGATGGACCCGGCGTCGTTCCGGGATCCATCCGGCTTCGTCTTCCGCCGCGACGGGATCCTCTACCGCCAGATCCAGCAGCCCGCGGCCGCCGACTGGGAGGCATTCGGTTCATCAGGCCTCTACGAGCGGCTCGTCGCTGACCGGTTGATCGTCGAGCACAGCGACGCCGGGCTCGAGCTGGCAGCCGGCCCCGATGCGGCCGCCGTCATCCGTCCGCGGATGGTCGAGTTCATCTCATACCCGTACGAGTGGTGCTTCTCGCAGCTCAAGGGTGCGGCGCAGCTCACCCTCGAGGTCCAGTCGCGCGCGCTCGACGCGGGCATGCGGCTCAGGGACGCCAGCGCCTACAACGTCCAGTTCGAGGCGGGCCGCCCGATCCTGATCGACAGCCTCAGCTTCGAGGTCGCGGACGTGACCGAGCCGTGGCCGGCGTATCGCCAGTTCTGCGAGCATTACCTGGCGCCGCTCGCGCTCATGGCGCATCGCGACGTCCGCTGCGGGCTGATGCTGCGCGACTTCATCGACGGGATCCCGCTCGATCTTGTGGCGCGGCTGCTGCCCGGCCGCACGCGGCTCAACCTGGGGCTGTCGGCACACATCCACCTCCACGCCGGCGCCCAGCGCCGCGCGGCGAGCGAGCCAGCTCCGGCCGATGGCGCCGCTCGCGCGAAGCGCCGCCTCAGCGAAACCGGCCAGCGAGCCCTGCTCGACTCGCTGCAACGAACCGTCTCCGGGCTGCGCTACGAGCCGTCCAGCCATTGGGCCGACTATTCGCATGCCACCTCGTACTCCGACGCCGGGACCGCGAGCAAGGGTCGGCTCGTGCGCGAGATGCTGGCCGCCGTGGGCGGATCGACGGCATGGGACGTCGGCGCCAACGTCGGTGTGTACTCGGCGATGGCCGCCGATGCGGGCTACCGCGTGATCGCATGGGACCTGGATGCGGCCAGCGTGGAGGAGCATTGGCGCAGGGTGCGCGGCGACCGCAACCCGGCCATCCTGCCGCTCGTGCTGGACCTGGCAAGCCCGTCGCCGGCGCTCGGCTGGGGGCTCGAGGAGCGCGCCTCGTTCCTGGGCCGGGGCGAGCCCGACGTCATGATGGCGCTGGCCCTCGTGCACCACCTCGCCATCGGCAACAACGTGCCGCTTCCCGGGGTGGCCCGGCTCTTCGCCCGCATGGCGCCGCGGGCCATCGTGGAGTTCGTTCCCAAGGAGGACCCGATGACGCGGCGCCTCCTGGCGGCGCGGCGCGACATCTTCGACCGATACTCGATCGAGGGGTTTCGCGATGCGTTCGACGGGCCGTTCCGGATCGTTCGCGAGGCCCCGGTAGAGGACTCACCGCGCACCCTGTTCCTCCTCGAGCGTCGCTGACCGGCACGGTGTGCGGTTCGCACAACGGCTCGCGTCGACAGCCCTGAGGCCCGGCCCGTAGCATCGGTGGCATGAACCGCGAACGCATCAGCTGGCTGATGGACATGGACGGCGTCATCGTGCGCGAGGATCACCTCGTCCCCGGAGCCGACCGGTTCGTCGCCCGCCTGGCCGAGACCGGGCATCCCTACCTCATCCTCACCAACAACTCGATGTACACGACTCGCGACCTGGCCCTCCGGCTGGGTCGCATGGGCCTGCAGGTCACCCCGGAGACCATCTGGACCTCCGCCCTGGCCACGGCCAAGTTCCTTGCCGATCAACGTCCGGGCGGCACCGCGTTCGCCATCGGCGAGGCGGGGCTGACGACCGCCCTCTACGAAGTCGGGTACACCCTCGCCGAGGCAGACCCGGACTATGTCGTCCTCGGCGAGACGCGCACGTACAGCTTCGAGCGCATCGCGAAGGCGATCCAGCTCATCAGCCGCGGCGCCCGCTTCATCGCCACCAATCCCGACCCGACGGGGCCGAGCCCGAACGGCCCGCTGCCGGCCACCGGATCGGTCGCGGCGCTCATCTCGGCCGCGACCGGGGTGCAGCCGTACTACATCGGCAAGCCAAATCCCCTGATGATCCGATCCGCCCTGCGCCAGATCGGCGCGCATTCCGAGTCGACGGTCATGATCGGCGACCGCATGGATACCGATATCGTCACCGGCATCGAGGCCGGCCTCGAGACGATCCTGGTGCTGACCGGCATCACCGAGGCCGAGGACCAGGCGAATCGGTTCAGCTACCTGCCGAGCCGCATCGTGGCCTCGGTCGCGGACCTCATCGACGAGATCCAGCCCGTGGACGGCTGACCGGTCGTCGGTTGCACACCGGGCGTATCATCAGGTTGCGCCCGGAGAGGCGCGCGATCCAGCGGTCGCATCGGCAAGGTCGGGCCGGACCACCAAGGCGGAAACGTCGGAAAACGTAGGTTTGGCCGAGACGACGACCGCGGGTGAGCGGAGTCTCTCCGGGCGTTTCTCGTTGCCCGCACGAAGCAAACCTGACGGCAACGGTCAGGTTCATCGGTCCAGAATGGGCCGGTGGACGGCGAACTCGCGATCAAGCCGCTGACGCCGAGGCGCCTGCCCGATCTTGCCGCCCTGTTCGGGCAGGGCGGCGATCCGAAGTGGTGCTGGTGTGCCTACTTTCGCGTTCGCGGCATGAACTGGTCGAACTCGACGGCCGCCGCCAACCGTGCCGTGCTGACGGCGGCAGCCCGCGCCGGCGCGACTCGCGGCCGTGCCCCGGGCCTCGTGGCGTACCACGAGGGCGAGGCGGTCGGGTGGGTCGGCCTGTCGCCGCGTGAGGACTATGACCGGCTGGAGCACTCCACGCTCCTCGCCCGAGTCGATGCGAAGCCGGTGTGGTCGATCGTGTGCTTCGTCGTCGGCCGCAGGGCTCGTGGCCAGGGCGTGGCTGCGGCGCTCCTCGCCGCGGCCGTCGCCTACGCCCGCGACCGCGGGGCGACGATGCTGGAGGCCTATCCGGTCGACACCGCCGGCGGCCGGGTGCCGTCGGCGAACGTCTACCACGGCACGCTCTCGATGTTCGAGCGGGCCGGGTTCCGCGTGGTGGAACGGCGGCAGTTCAACCGATCATCGCCGGTGCGGCCGATCGTGCGTCGCGGCCTGCGCCCGCGGAAGAGCGGCTAGCGTCCCTCGAGGTAGCGCTCGTACAGGCCGGGGAGGTGGCGCCCAGGATCGGCGTAGAACTCGTCGGGCGTGAGGTCGAGCGTCAAATGCCGCTCCGGCTCGCGGATGGCTGGTCTCGACGCTGCGAAGTCGCGAACGACGCGGCCCATGGGCTTGAGGGTGCCATCGGCCCGGTAGAGGCCGAAGAAGCGCTCGTGCTTCTGAAGGTCGCACGGCGGCCGGTCCCAGAGGTGGCTGGCATAGTCCCCGAAGCACCAGCCGAATGCGCCGATGCAGCCGAGCCGATGCAGCCGATCGAGCACGCCAGCGTAGTAGGCCGCTCCATCCTCCTCGGAGGCGAAGTACGCCTGCCGGGTTCCGCCATCCCAGAGGGGCAGCTGCTCCCAGTGGCTCGGGCCGTCGGGGAGCTGGGTATTCACGCCGAACTCCTCGAAGAGGATCGGTCGGCCGGCGAGTGCAGCGGTCAGGGCGGCGGTGAACGGGACGAGGTCCGGGTCGAGCGGCGACCGCGCCAGGGAGTCGTAGATCGAGTAGCCGTGCATGACCGAGATGTCGGTCTCGGCCGCGGCATGGTGGATCCGCAGCCCGACGTCTGCGTGCACCGATGCCCCATGGAGGCCGATGAGGACGGGATGATCCGGATCGACCTCACGGATGGTGGCGACCATGGCAGCCATCCAGGCGCGGCCGTCTGCCGCTGTCGGTGGTTGCGCGAACAGGTCCGGCTCGTTGCCGAGGCTCCATGCCCAGATCGCAGGATGATCGCGGAGCGCAGAGCAGACCGTCCGCAATTGGAGCCGCTCGGCGCCGAGCACGAACGGCTCCACGTAGGGGTTGTAGATGTCGTGCGCGGCCGCGCTCGGCCGTCCGAGGCTCACCACCTGGCGGTCGCCGAGGCGCAGAGGACGCGAGGGATCGAGGAGCCAGTCGGGGGCCCAGTTCGGGCCGCTCATGTGCCCCGTGAAGAAGGTCGGCTCCAGCATCAGGCCGCTCTCGGCCGCGACGTCGGCCACGGTGCGGAGGTCGGCGAGGGCAGCCGCGGCCACCCGGTCGGCCTGCGGCTGGAAGCTCTCCCACAGCAGGAAGATGCGGACATGGGTGAGCCCGATGGCGCGGATCATTGCGAACTCCTCCCGTACCTCACCCGGGTCGAAGTCGGCCCACCAGCTCATGGCCTTGGCTCGTGGCCAGTAGTTGACGCCGAGGAGGAACGAGTCGCCCACGTTCCGGCTCACGGCAGCCACCGCAGCACTGTCTCCGCGAAGAGGCTGTTGGCCCATCCGAACCATGGGCGGGTGAAGGTGGCAGGGTCGTCGACGTCGAACGACTCGTGCATCAGGCCGGTCCCCGCCGTCGTCGCGGCCAGCGTGGTCAGGAGCCCCCACGCCTCGGCACCCTCCACGGCGGTCAGCGCCTGGATCGAGAGGCCGATCGGCCAGACGTGTCGCGGCGGCGTGTGCGCGCTGCCGACGCCCGCGGCCGCAGTGCCCGCGAAGTAGAACGGGTTCGCCGAGCTGAGGGCGAATGCCCGCGTTGCCATGTAGGTCGGGTCGTCGGACGCACGGTAGCCGAGGTAGGGGATCGAGAGGAGGCTGGGGACGTTGGCGTCGTCCATGAGGACGTGGCCCCCGAGCCCATCGGTCTCGTACGCGTAGATCCGGCCGAACCCTGGTTGATCGACGACCGCGTGCTCCTCGATTCCGGTGCTGATCTCGTTGCCGAGCTGCTCTGCGTCCCGCGCCAGCTGCGCGTCGCCGAACTGCTCCTCCGCGAGCACCGCGAGGCCCGGCAGCACCGCCGCGGCGAACATGTTCGACGGCACGTGGAAGTTGTACGTGCAGGCGTCATCGCTGGGGCGGAAGCCGACCCATACCATGCCCGAATCCCGCACCGGCGCGCCGCTCCCGCCGTGCGACAGGTTGTCGTTCGGGTACGCATGCTCGGTTCGCAGGAACCGATACGAGGAGCGGGTGGCGTGGTGCTGCTCCGTCCGCATCGTGTCGACGCTCAACCGGAGCATGCGGTGGACCTCCTCGTCGAACACCGATGCGTCCCGCGTCGCCTCCCACCAGTCCTGCAGCAGCACGACGGGGTAGCAGAGGGAGTCGAGCTCCCACTTGCGCTCCCAGGTCCACGGGGTCATGGCGGTCTGGTCGGACTGGTGCCCGTTCCGGTTCGGGGCCACGTTGAATGCGTTCGCGTATGGGTCGAGGTTCACGTACATCACCGTGCGGCGGATGAGGCCTCGGAGCATCCCGCGGATCGTGTCGTCTTCGGTCGCAAGCGGTGCGTATGGGCGTACCTGCGCTGCAGAGTCGCGAAGCCACATTGCCGGGATGTCGCCTGTGGCGAGGAAGGTCGTTCCATCGGGCAGCGATTGGAGGCTTGTGTCGAGCGAGTTGCGGAAGCAGCCGGCGAAGATCGCCGCGATGTCCGGGTGCGAATCGGCGAGCTCGGTCTCGACTCGCGCCACGAGCGCGGTGATCGCCGGCGAGATGAGGGCCACCATCAGTCGCCGTCCCGAGGATGGAGCGCAGGCGGGCGCGCTGTCATCGGACGTGACGTCGGCGATCTCGGCGCCAAGCTGGGCCACGAGCGCCCGGGTCGCTATGCATCGCGGAGCCACTCGGCGTCAGGTCACCCATGCAGGGAGCAGGATCGAGGCGCCGATGAGAGGAATGCTGGGCTGAGACGCTCACCCATCGAGCACTTCGATCCGAATGCGCTTGTTGATCCGGCCCTTCGACTCGTAGCCGGTCACCTTCACACGGCCGATCTCGCCGGTGTGGCCCACGTGGGTGCCTCCATCGGCCTGGAGGTCGAGGCCCACGATCTCGATGGTGCGCACCTCGCTGATGCCCTCGGGCAGCAGGTTGATCTTCGTCCGGATCAGGTCGGGAATCGCGAATGCGTCCTCCCGCGGAAGGATTGCGACCCGGATCTCGCGGTCGGCATAGATCTCCTCGTTGACACGCTTCTCGATCTCGCCGACCAGCTCCCCGGACATCGTCTCGAACTCGAAGTCCATCCGCCCCGAGAGCGGCTCCATATTGCCTCCGGTGACCGATGCCGCGTGGTCGCGCCAGACGACACCGCACAGGACGTGGAGGGCCGAGTGGGTGCGCATCAGCGCATGGCGCCGATCCCAGTCGAGCTCGGCGCTCACCTGCGTGTCGACCGCGGGCAGCTCGGAACCTGCCTCGATGGTGTGCCAGATGTCGTCGCCGCGCTTCTTCGCGCCGGTGACGCGCCACGAGCCGCCGGAGTCGCCGATCAGGAGGCCGGTATCGGCCGGCTGGCCTCCGCCACCTGGGTAGAAGACGGTGCGGTCCAGCAGGACCGCGTTCGCATCGGCATCGACCTCGACTACGGTCGCATCGGTCTGGCGCGCGTAGGCATCGGTGTAGCAGATGTTCTCGCTCACGCTCACAGGCTAGCGCCTGCTCGCGGCTGACCCGACGCACGCGCGACCAGCAGGTGGTTGACCGTGTGCTCGCGGATACGTCCGTCCAGCTGGCGATCGATGAGCTCGCCGATGCACTCGAGCAGTTCTGATCGCTGGGCCGGCTCCATTGCGAGGACGTTCGAGAACGTCAGGAGGAGCTCGAGGTAATCGGCTGTCGAGTATTCGTGATCCCACTCGTACCGCCGGGACTCGATGCGGTCGAAGAGGCCGGACCGATTGATCTCCGCGTTGCTCTCTGGTGGCTCGTCAGGCTCCGGCTTCCGAGCGGGTCGTGCCGTTGGATCGAAGCGTTCATGACAGCGCCACAGATCGGCGAGGAGCTGCTCGTCCCCCAGCGGGATGCGACGGGTCTCGATGACCGCCAGGCTTCCGCCCGGACGCAAGGCCTGCGCAGCCTTCGTCACCCGGATCTCGGGATCGATCCAGTGGAACGCCGTCGCGGAGACGACGGCATCGAACGGCTCGCTCGGCAGAGGCCAGTCTTCGAAGGTTGCGACCACGATTTCGACGTTCGGGTGCGCCGCGAGCTTGCGGTCAGCAACCGCGGCGAGCTCGGCCCCCAGCTCCACGGCGATGATGTCGTACCCACGGTCGGCGAGGGGCGCGGTCGCCTGGCCGGTGCCGCAGCCGATCTCGAGCACGTGGCTGCCAACCTCGAGCTCAGCCAGTTCCGCGAGGTCTTCGAACACTTGCGGGGGGTAGGGCCGGCGCGCGCGCTCGTACCGTTCGGCGGCCGAGTCGAAAGTCTGGCGGAGTAGCTTGGGATCGCGTGGCTCCATCACCGCGGCATCATGCTCCACGACCTGCCCGCATTTCGCCGAGCCTGCTACGAGCAATTACCTCGAGCGCGACTGTGTAGGTGTAGCTCAGCTCGAGATGGAATCCGTCGGCGCCGCCGGTCGGGGGACGACCGGTGCTGGTGGGGCTCGGCCGCGCCGAGTCGGACGCATCGGTCGACGACGTGGCACCTGCGCTGCCGCCAGCTCCGCCTCCGCCGGCGCCCTCGATGGTCAGCGTCGGCGTCGGATCTGACCCGCCTGGCGTCGCGCAGCCGCCACTTATGAGCAGCATCGCGACGACCGCTATCAGACGGATCATCGGCTCGGCCTCCGCTCGAGATTCGAGCATTGTGCCCGCCCGTCGGGCCTCGTCACCACTGTGCGCGGGCGACAGCGTGGCTGTCAAAGATCGGACGCCGATACGGTCGCGCGGCCGACCTGCATCCAGGGTTCGTGACCAATTGGCGTCGCAAGTGGATGCGCCCATGCGCCGTCGGCGTACGGGGCGGCCGTAAGATGAGCGCGCATGACATCAGATCTGCCACAGGATCTTCCTGACCGCTCGCCGCAGCCACCGCCCGACAAGACTCCGGCGCTCCCCGCCGCCGTGCGAGCGGTGCCGGAGCACGGCCTCCAGCCCAACAACCAGCCGCCGAAGCGTGTCGTGGTCATCGGCGCCGGGCTCGCCGGCCTGGCTGCGGCGTACGAGTTGAAGCGCGGGGGCCACGACGTGGTGGTGCTCGAGGCCCAGAATCGCGTCGGAGGCAGGGTGTACACGCTGCGCAGCTTCGCGCCGGGGCTGTACGCGGAGGCCGGGGCGATGCGCATCCCCCGCGCGCACGGCCTGACCCTCGCCTATTGCGATGAGTTCGAGCTGCCGCTCCGCCCGTTCCTGATGGGCAATCCAAGGGGACTGGTGCACGTGGGCGGGAAGAGGATGACGGTGGAGGAGGCAAACGCCGACTCCTCGCATCTCCACTTCGACCTGGCCGAGGAAGAGCGCGGCCGGACGGCTGACGACCTGTGGGAGGAGGCCATCGGCGAGTTCCGAGAGATGGTCGACCGAGAGGGCGACATCGCCTGGGAGAAGATCGTTCGCGACTACGACCAGTATTCGCTCTACGAGTTCCTCCGCTTCCGTGGCTGGTCCACGGGTGCGATCGAGTACTTCGCCGTCATGAACTTCCTCGAGTCGGACATGCACAACGCACTCGTGGAGGTCCTGCGCGAGGACATCGGCGGTGCCTACGTGGACATGCAGGAGATCGCCGGTGGCATGGACCAGCTACCGAACGCGTTCTTCCGGGAGCTGTCGGAGGAGGTCCGCCTTGGCGCCGAGGCCTTTGCAATCGACCAGGACGCCACCTCGGTCCCGGTGCACTACAAGTCCGAGGCCGGCCGCTTCAGCACCACCGCTGACTATGCCGTCTGCACGCTCCCGTTCTCGGTGCTCCGAAGCGTGGAGATGATGACGCCGCTCTCCCACGGCAAGCAGCGCGCGATCCGCCAGCTGAATTACCACGCCTCAACCAAGATCCTGTTCCAGGTCCGCGAGCGCATCTGGGAGACGGAGGACGGCATCAACGGGGGCGCATCGGTGACCGACCTGCCGATCCGCCGCATGAACTATCCGACTCCCGACCCGAGCACTTCACGCGGGGTGCTGCTCGCCTCCTACACCTGGGGGCAGGACGCGCTCCAGTGGGGTGCCATGGACGAGGAGACGCGCCTGGAGGAGGCGCTCGATGACGTGTCGCGCATCCATCCGCGCATCCGCGACGTGTACGAGGTCGGTGCCTCCTACG
>JACCWY010000180.1 GCA_013697395.1 Chloroflexota bacterium
CCAGGTCGTGGCAGCGATCCCACCCAGCTCACCGCGTGAGGCCATCGAGCGCATGAAGACATCACGATCGGCGGCGTGCTCCATCATCCGGATCCGGTCGCCCAGGATGGCGCCGCGCGTATAGGGAGACGACGGGTCGACCGCCAGGATGCCGACTCGGCGCCCTCGCGTTCGCCATTCGGTGATGAGCGCGCTGACGAGCGTCGACTTCCCGCTCCCCGGCGGCCCGGTGATGCCGACGACGTGGGCGCCATGTCCCGCGGCGAACAGCTCCGGGAGCAGTGGCCGGACCGATGGGTCGCCGTTCTCGATGCGGGTCAGCAGCCGAGCGAGCGGGCGACGTCCGCCGGATGCCAGTTCCTGGATCACGCGGGCGCTCGCGACGGGGCGGATGGACCGATGCCAACTGGATTGGCCCTATGACCGCCGACGGTGACGTCATCGGTCAATCCGCCAGTCGAGTTGGCCTTACGGCCGGCCAGAGCGACGCCTCCGGTCAACCGGCCAATCGGATTGGCAGCCCGCTCGAGGAAGGGCGATTCGACGCGGCTCTCCGGTCGTAGGGCCAACTGGCTTGGCGGCACGCTCACGCCTGGCGCCGGGCGTTCTCCCGGAAGTAGCGCGCGATCTGACCGATCGAGGTGCCGGGGCCGAAGATCTCGGCCACGCCAGCCTCCTTGAGCTTCACCACGTCTGCGTCGGGGATGATTCCGCCCGCCGCGACCAGGACGTCGGACATGCCCCGCTCGCGGAGCAGGGCGACCGTGCGCGGCAGGAGCGCCATGTGGGCACCGGACAGGATCGAGAGGCCGACGACGTCGACGTCCTCCTGCTCGGCGGCATCGGCGATCATCTCCGGCGTCTGGCGCAGGCCCGTGTAGATGACCTCGAAGCCCTCGTCGCGGAGTCCCCGGGCAAGCACCTTGGCGCCGCGATCGTGACCGTCGAGGCCCGGCTTCGCGATCAGGATGCGGATGGGCGTTTCGGTCATGGCCGCCCGATTATGAGCCGGTCGATCTCGGTGGCGAGGTCCACGTCGCGTCGCGTCAGCGCCTTCGCCGCATGCGTCGTGAGCTCGAACGACACGTTGCGGTAGCCGGTGATCGCGATGTCCGGATGGTGATTCGCGGCTTCGGCGGCATCGGCCACGCGGTCCACGAGCGCCACGGCGTCTCTGAAGCCGGCGACCCTGGCCGTGCGGCGGATGACGTCGCCGTCACGCGACCACTCCGGCAGGGCCGCCAACGCCTCGGCGAGCTCCGCATCGGTCAGGGGGTCGGCGTACGGCATCGGGCTAGGAACCCCCGGACGCCTTGCCGATGAGACCCATGAACTCGGCACGGGTCCTGGCGTCGCGCCGGAACGTTCCGACCATGCTGGACGTGACCATCGTCGCCTCCTGCTTCTTCACGCCGCGCATCATCGTGCACAGATGCGTGGCCTCGATGACGCATCCCACGCCCTTCGGCTCCAGGTGCTCCATCAGGAAGTCGGCCACCTGGACGGTGAGCCGCTCCTGGACCTGGAGACGCTGCGCGTACATGTCGACGATGCGCGGGATCTTGGACAGGCCGATGACCCGACCCTTCGGCAGATAGCCGACGTGCGCGCGGCCGATGAACGGCAGCAGGTGGTGCTCGCACAGGCTGAAGAACTCGATGTCGCGGACGACGACCATTTCGTCGTAGTCGACGGTGAAACACGCGCCGTTGATCAGCGCGTCAGGATCGACGTGGTAGCCCGCGGTCAGCTCATCGTACATGCGTCGGACGCGTTCCGGGGTGCGCGCCAGGCCCTCCCGGGCCGGGTCCTCGCCGATCTCGGCAAGGAGCGTCCGGACGGCGGCCTCGAGGGAGGGTTTCGTCTCGTCCATGGGCCGCATGATACGGCGTTGACCACCGGACCCCTGTGCGGCGGCGCGTCCCCGCGGTACACTCGAACACGCCCGTCCGACGCCTTGACCGAGAGGAGATTTGCGCTGAGATGATCCTCCACTCCGGTGCGCGATCGCGGCGATTGGGCCTGCCACCGATGGGCTCCGGCGACCGCCTTGCGAAGGCGCTGGGCCGGAGTCTCGACGACTCCTGGCACTGGTTTCGATCGATCGCGCCCGCCGGCGTCGAGACCATCGACGCGGTCGTGGTGGGACCGGGCGGGACGTGGACCCTCACGCTCGCAGGCGATCGCGGGCGCTTCGCGCGCCGCAACGGGCACTGGTACCGGTGGAACCGATCGACCGAGTCGTGGGTGCCATGGGACGCGACACCGATCACGGCCGCGCGCCTGGCGGGTCGCCGCCTCAGCCTCGTTCTCGAGCGGGCCGGCCTGCCGGCATCCGTCGACCCGATCCTCCTCCCGCCCTCGCAGATGGAGGTGGAGGTCGCGCCGCGCGACCCGATTGGCCTCACCGTGGAGCATGACCCCGACCGGATCGCCGGCCTGGTGAGCGCCGAGGAGCGCCTCAGCCCGCCACAGGTGGACCGGATCGTCGCGCTGCTGGATCCACGTCAACCGCTGCCGCGGCTGGTTCAGGCGACACGCGGCGGGTGAGTCGGGCGTAGAGCAGGACGATCACCGCGCCGGCGGTCCAGCCCGCCAGGACGTCCGTCGGGTAGTGCACGCCGAGCCATATCCGGGACACCCCGATCAGGAAGATCACGACCGCGAGCAGCGCCACGATCCCCAGGCGCACCCGGCGCGGCAGCCGCGACCGCATCACCAGCACGCCGAAGGTCCCCCACGCCACCATGCCCAGGGCTGAGTGCCCGGACGGGAAGCTGAAGCCGCGCTCGGCGACGATCGGGTCCAGAAGGTCGGGGCGGGCACGCGCGATGATCGCCTTGAGGGCTTCGTTTCCCAGGGAGGCAAGGCCGATCGTGATCGCCCCGGCCACGCCGTGCAGCCACGGACCGATGAGCACGCCGACCAGCAGCGTGAGCACGGCGACGACGGTCACGGCGCCGGTCGAGCCGAGCTCGGTGATCGTCCGCAGCGGTGACAGCAGGTCGTGCAGCCCGTTCGCGCGTACCGCCTCGACGATCGACCGATCGAAAGCGTCGCTGACGCCGCTCGTCACGGCGATCGCCAGCAGGACCACGATCCCGACGCCGCCGAGGGCCAGGATCGGGATGGTCGCGCGTCCGATCATGCCGTCAGTAGCTCACGAAGTCCACGACGGTCACCGCCCACACGCCGTAGGCGTTGACGATGACTCCGAGGGCGATCGCCACCCGGGCCTCGATCGAGATCCGGTCGCGGAAGACCCAGCCGAGCATGAGCAGCATGATCGGCAGGACGTCGAGGATGAACCGATACCCGAGCTGCGCGAAGCCCGGTGCCCCGTGGAGCAGGTCCGGGAGCAGCCCCAGCACGACCGCGATCCAGCCGTACGCGATGAGCGGCGTGGACGATCGAGCCCTCACCAGCCATAGCAGGATCGGCATGGTCAGCACCAGCGAGGCGCCGTTCCAGTTCGGACGGAACCACGGGAACGCGTCCACGTAGTCGAAGCCGCGCAGGAAGATCAGGTGGAGGTGCCGCGGGATGTACTCGATCGACAGGACCCCGTCGGCGTACCACGGCTCGTCGAGCAGCCCGGGAATCATGGCGTAGCCGAACTCGAACGGCGACCCGTACCGCGCCACGTTGTAGGCCGCCACGAGCACGGCGGGGACGGCGACGCCGGCAAGCACCTGGCCGCCGGCTCGGAGCTCGGCGCCGGTCGGCCGCCGCAGCCACGGCGGGAAGCGCAGCCCCATGAAGAGGGCGAGGTAGAGGGGCAGGGTGAGGCCCATCGGCAGGCGGGAGGCCGCGGCGCATCCGAGCAGGAGCCCGGCGACGATCGGCCACCGGCGACGAATCGCGAGGTTGAGGGCCAGGAGCGCGAAGAAGACGGCGACCACCTGGGCGTGCAGCCAGACGGTCCCCGTGCCGGCCACCCACCAGTGGACGCTGCCAACCGCGAAGGCGGCGGTCAGCCAAGCGGCCGAGGTGCGCGCAACCCCGGACCGCAGCAGGAGCAGCCACACGGGGGCCACGTTCGCACCGCCGAAGAGGGCGGTCGCGATGCCCTGGTCGAACCCCGGGCCGAAGAGGGCCACGAACGGGACAAGGACCACCGCGGGCATCGGGGGGAACGGCGGATAGAACCCTCCCTCGGGGCGCGGCACCAGCTCGAGCCACGGCATCGCCTCGTCGATGTACAGGCGGCCGTCGAGGAAGCCGACCGCGAGCGGCAGGAAGCTGTCGAGGGTGACGCGCTCCGAGACGGTCCACAGGTAGAGCAGCGCCGAGAGCACGGCGAGCGCGAGCGGGACCCAGAGTGCGGTCCGATCCGACGCCGCACCTGCCGCGCCATCGGCCGTGGCCCCTGTCGGCGCGCGCTCGACGATCCCCTCGTTCGGTACCATCGGCCTCCCTCTGCGCTCCGGTGGCATGCATCACACCGACGACGTCCCGGCGAGCAGGCCCCGACCGCGGCTCTCGACGCTCCTCATCGAGGCGGTGGTGCTGTTCTGTGGGCTGCGCATCGGACTATCGCTGCTCGGGGCGTTCATGGCAACGCAGGGGGTGCCATCACCATGCCATTTCGAGGAGGCGCTCGTCGATTGGCAGACGATGCCCGAGCTGCTGCGCGACGGCCCGGCATTCCCCCTTGCCGGGGTGTGGGAGCGCTGGGACGCGTGCTGGTACATGAAGATCGCGACCTACGGCTACGAGCCGGGCGAGCGCTCCGTCGCCTTCTTTCCCCTCTTCCCGGCCGCAGTCCGGCTGGCCGGCACGATCACGGGCCTGCCCTATCCGGTGGCCGGCATGATCGTCTCGGGAGCCGCGTACGTCGTGGCGATCATCGGTCTGCTGCGGCTCGTCTCCGACGGGCTGGGGCTCGCGGTCGCGCGCCGAACGGCCCTCTTCCTCTCCGTCTTCCCGGCAGCGTTCTTCCTCCTCGCCCCGTTCACCGAGTCGCTCTTCCTGGCCACGGCGGTCTGGGGCCTGGTCCTGGCCCGGGAGCGCCGGTGGCCGCTGGCGGCGGCCTGCGCAGTCCTCGCGGGGCTCACCCGCGCCCAGGGTCTCCTGCTCGCAATCCCCCTGGCCTGGGAGGCGTTCGTCGCGGTCCGCGAGACCGGGTTCCGGTCGCCGCGTGCGTTCTGGCAGGCCGGCTGGAGCGCAGCGGCGGTCCTGGCGCCGGCCGTCGCGTTCGGCGGGTACGGCCTGGTCGCCCATGCCGTGACCGGTGAGACGCCGTACGACGCACAGTCGTTGTGGGGAGGCACCAACTTCCACCCGCCCTGGGCGCTCGTCGCCGCGAGCGTCGGCTGGATCGTCGAGCGCGGCGACGGGATGCAGGCGCTGAACCTGGTGGCCATCCTGGGCGCTGCCGCGCTGCTCGTGGCCGGCGCGCGACGGATGCCGCTGACGTACTCGCTGTACGCATGGCCGCCGCTCCTCCTGATCGCGACGCGAATCCAGCCCACGCCGCTCACGGCCACGACCCGGTTCGTCCTGGTCCTGTTCCCGGTCTTCGTGGTCGCCGCCCTGCTGACCCAGCACCGGTGGCTGCAGCGAGCCTGGCTGGTGATCTCGCTGATCTTCCTGGGCGTGCTGGCCACGATGTTCCTCCAGGGCGACTTCGTCGCCTGAGAAC
>JACCWY010000185.1 GCA_013697395.1 Chloroflexota bacterium
CGCCACGACCGAGATCGCAGCCGCCAGCACTCCAAGCTGATTGGCTCTAACACCTTTCATCGCGGTGCTGGGTCACCACCTTGCCTCTCCCAACGCCCTCGCTCGAGGAGGTCGGAGCTATTGGGCCTCGCTTGCCCACGCGCCAGCGAACCGGTGAGTCACGCGGACAGCAGGGCGACTCGCGAGACGAGTTCTTCGCTTCCCACAATCGGGATGCGGATGCGTGAGCTAACTCGCCGGTTCGAATCCGGTCGGGCCCGCCACCAAGCGCTTGCTCGCCTACTGATCAATCGCTGCTGCGGTGCGAGGTGGGGACGTCACCCGCGTTCGCATCGGCATCCGGCCACAATTCGGGTGCGCCCAGGCACCGAGGCGACGCGAGCGCGGTCCTCAGGCGGTGACGACCTCGACGCTGGCGGCGCGGATGGCCTCGACGGCCACTGGATCGGCGCCGCGGTCCGTCACCAGCACGTCGATGCTCTCGATTGGCGCAATGCGACAAAACATGACCTGACCCAGTTTCGTGCCGTCGGCCACGACCACGACCCGGCTGGAGCGCCGGACCATGAGGCCGTTGATGCCGGCCTCGCCCTCATGGTTGGCGGTCGCACCGCCAATCGCGTCGATTCCATTCACCCCCAGGAAGAGGATGTCCAGCCACAGGTCCTCGAGCAACCGCGTGGCGAGTGGTCCGATCAGCTCGTACGACTGCTGCCGGGCGACGCCGCCGGTGAGGACGGTCTTCACGGTCGGCCGGAGCACGAGTTCCCCCGCGATGTTGAGGGCGTTCGTGACCACTGTGACCGTAGGCCACTCAGCGCCCTGGTTCGCAATCTCGGCACGAGCGACAAGCGCACGGGCGACTTCGGTGGTTGTGGTCCCGCCGTTGAGCCCGATCGCCTGGCCGGGCGTGACCATGGCGGCCGCGACGGTCGCGATCCGCTGTCGCTCGGCGTTGTGCCGCGCCATCTTGTAGCGCAGCGGCAGGTCGTACGCGACCGTTGAGTTCGTGACCCCGCCGCGGGTCCGCGTCACCAGCTGTTGTCGCGAGAGCTGGTCGAAGTCCCGCCGAACCGTGGCCTCCGACGCGTCAAGGCGCTCGGCCACCTCCTTGACCGAAAGCCGGCCGTGATCGGCCAGAAGGCTCACGATGGCATTCCATCGGCTCACCCGATCCATGCCGCCTCCTCGACCGCCGGCGATCCCGTCACGCCTTGACGCCTCCTGCGGTCAGGCCCGACACGAGATGCCGCTCGATCAGGGCGAAGAGGAGCACGACCGGCACGATCGCGACCAGCGACATGGAGAACACGTACTGCCAGGAGGTGTCGTACTGTCCGAAGAACTTCGTGAGCGCCACGGTCAACGGCTGGTTGGTGTCGGTGGACAGCAAGACCAGGCTTGCCGCGAACTCATTCCAGCACGCGATGAAGATGAAGATGATCGTCGTCACGATGCCCGGCCACACCAGCGGCAGCATCACGCGCCGCAGTGAGCCGAGCCGGCCGCAGCCGTCGAGCCAGGCGGCCTCCTCGAGTTCCCTTGGCACCGAGCTGAAGAAGGTGTGCATGATCCAGATCGCGAAGGACAGGTTGAAGGCGGCGTTGACCAGGATCATCGACAGCCACGTGTCCGCCAACCCAACCTGGGTGAACTCGCGGAACAGGCCGGCCGCCAGCACCGTGGGCTGGAGCATCTGGGTCACCAGCACGAGGAGCAGGAACGGAAGCCGCAGCCTGAACCGCTGGCGCGCGGTGTAGTACGCGGCTGGCAGCGCGACGACCAGCGTCAGCGCCGTCCCGAAGATCGAGATGACGAGCGAGGAGACCAGGTTGAAGGGGAGCGGCGTCTCGACCGTTTGCCACATCGTCACGAAGTTGTCGAACCGCCAGTTCTGCGGCAGGTAGTCGGGTGGGACGGCCAGGATCTCGAGCCGCGGCTTGAGCGCGCCAATCAGCATGACGACGTACGGGGCCAGGAAGATCGCGGCGATCACGACGCCGACCGCAGTCAGCAGCCAACGGCGTTCGCCACGGCGCGTTGCGTCGCGTTTCGTCGAGCGGCCGAGTGCCTGAGCCCGGTCGATGGCGGCGGTCATGGCATCAGACCTCGCGCATCGGGCGTGTCACCCTTAGGTAAACCACGATCACGGCCAGCACGATCACGAAATTCAGCACGCTGATGGCGCTTGCCACATCGAGCTCGCGTTCGCGCTGAATGATCTTGAACATGAGTGTTGTCGTCGTGTCGGCGTCGTAGCCGGGGATCGGATCGGTCATGGCGTACAGGATGGGCAGCGAGTTGAAGACGTTGATGATGTTGACGATGGTCGCCACGGCGATGGCCGGGCGCAGCATCGGCAGGACGATCTTCCAGAAGGTCGAAACCCGACCGGCACCGTCGATGTGTGCGGCCTCGACGGTCTCAGCCGGAATGGTCTGGAGGCCGGCGAGCACCACGAATGTCGTGAACGGGATCGACACGAAAATTGCCACCGCAACGGCCGACGCGAAGGCGGGCACCGCAGTCTCCAGGAAGCCAGCCGGCTCCGACAGGAGCCCGACGTCGACGAGTGCCTGGTTGATGATGCCGTAGTAGCGGTTCAGGCCATACACGAACACGGTGGAGGTCATCACCACCGACGCCGCCCAGGGCACGATGAGCGCGAGGCGCACGGCCGTCCGGCCGGGGAAGCGTTGATTCAGGAAGAGCGCGAGGGCAATCGAGATGACGAGCGTCACGGCCACCACCACGGTGACCCAGGCGGCAGTGTTGATCAGAACTCGGCCCAGAGCGCCGATATCCAGCATCGACGCGTAGTTGTCCCAGCCTGCCCACCCGCGGTCCACGCCGGACTTACTGATGGCGCGGAACGAGTTGTAGATCATGTAGCCGGCGGGAAAGATCACCACGCCGACGATGAGAGCAAGCGCCGGCGCAAGCCAGGGGAGCGCGCTCACTGAGCTCTCGCTGCCCCACAGACGTCTGGTGCGCTTCACCGCGGCGACGGGAGTGCCGGGCCCGCTGCTCAAGTCGGCCATCCGCGCGTCCTCTCTGGCGAGGGTCGGCTACGTGCCCAGGCGCGTGGCGCGCCTTGGGCACGGAGCGCCTCGGTCTACTCGACGGCGTCCGCCGCGGCCTGGACCTCGTCGAGGATCTCCTGCGGATCCTTGCCCTGATCGATCTGGCCGATCAGGGTCTGGATCGACGCTTGGGTATCCTGCCACGCCGCGTTGGTGAACGGATAGAACTCCGCACCCGGCAGCAGGTCAACGAAGACGCTCAGCTGAGGATCGTCGCTGAAGACATCGGCGGCGCTCTTTGTCACCGGCAGGAAGTGCTCGGTCGTTACGAAGGTCGCGTAATTGTCCCGAGCGTAGAAGAAGTCGAGAAACTTTGTGATCGCTTCGCGCTTGGCCCCATCATCGTTGTTGAAGGCCATTAGGTGATCGGCGACGCCCAGCGTGAAGGGGGAGCCGTCCTTGGTCGGGATCGCGGCGATGCCGTAGTTGAGGTCCGGGTTCTGCTCCTCGATCTCCCCGACCGTCGGCGGCAGGCCGATGATCATGCCGATCTTGCCCTGAATGAACACGTTCATCAGCGGGCTGCGGTCCTGCGAACCGGGGTTCGGCTCGGTCGCCCCGTCCTCGATCATGGTCTGCATGAATTCGACGGCCTCGACATTGGCCGGCGTGTTGGCAGTGATCTCGCCACCCTCGGCCCAGCTGCCACCGCCACCGAGGACCCAGACTGACGTCTCGGCCTGTGCCTCTTCACTGCCAAGCGCCATGCCATATCCGTAGGTCCCGCCGCCGAGCGCCGAGACCTTCGTGGCGGCGTCGAGCACCTCATCCCACGTCGTGGGCGGGCCGGAGACTCCGGCCTCGGCGAGCAGATCCTCGTTGTAGAAAAGTGCGCGCGCCGAGGCGATCAGCGGCAGGCCGGACTGGGTCCCGTCCAGGCTGGCGTTCTCCTTGAAGCTGTCCTGGAAGTCCGCCAGCGTCTCCGCGGAGACGACCTCATCGGCGGCGTACAGCAGCCCGTCGTTGGCAAAGGTGGCGAAGGAGTCAAGGTTCAGGATGTCCGGCGCCTGATCGCCCTGGACCTGCGTCCGGACAACGTTGTTGATGTTGTCCCAGCTCTCGACCTGCAGCGCGACGGTGATGTCGCTGTTCTGCGCCTCGAAGTCGGCGATCAGGCCCTCCCAAAGCCCACGCGTCGCGTCGCTGTACTGCGGCACAAGCAGCTGCAGCTCGGTCCCCTCGGCCGTTCCGCCGCCGGAGGTGGTTGGCGCGCCCGGACTGCATGCGGCAAGCAGGATGCTCGTGGCCGCAGCCAGGACGGCAAGCTTTGGTTGATGCTTCATGAACCGGTTCCTCCTCTGCCCTCGATGCGTGAGCGGGCAATGTGCGCATGAGATGTGATCACGAATGCGCATCGGCGATCACCCACGATACGACGGTGCTTCGTTCCACGTCAAGGGTGGTTGTGTGGGCGAAACGGCGCGAGTGGTAGGGTGTCCAAGCATGTTCGATCAGCATCAATCACGATCGATACGTCTCGATACGAGAGGACCGCGTCGATGAGCTTTCTCGACGATGAGATCGCCACGCAACCCGCCGACTGGGCGCGCAACGTGCGCCGGATCCCCGAATTCGCTGCATCGTTGCCACGCCCCGGCGAGCGGGTCGCAGTGGTGGGCTGTGGGACGTCGTACTACGTGGGCCTCGCATACGCGGCCCTGCGCGAGGAGGCGGGTCATGGCGAGACGGACGCGTACGCGGCCAGCGAGTACCGCACCGGCCGACGCTACGACCGCGTCTTGGCGATCAGCCGGTCCGGAACGACGACTGAGATCCTCGATCTGCTGCCTCAGCTGCGGGGGAAGGTACCGATCACGGCCATCACCGCCGACCCACAGCAGGCGATCTCCTCCGTCGCCGATGACGTGGTCTCCCTCGCGGACGTCGATGAGGGTTCGGTCTTGCAGACACGCTTCGCCACCACCACGCTGGCTCTCTTGCGCGCCCACCTGGGCGAGGACCTGTCGGCCACCATCGCCGATGCCGAATCGGCGCTGCACGAACCATTGCCTGCGTCACTCGTCGACGCCAGCCAGTTCACCTTCCTCGGGCGCGGATGGGCCTACGGCCTGGCCCTCGAAGCGGCACTGAAGCTGCGCGAGGCCGCCCAGCTCTGGACGGAGGCCTACCCGGTCATGGAGTATCGCCACGGACCGATCAGCATCGCCGAGCGCGGCCGCGCGACCTGGATCCTGGGGTCCGCCCCGGAGGGCCTGGCCGACGAGATCGCCGAGACCGGCGCGCATGTCGAGCAGGGGAGGCGCGATCCGATGGCCGACCTCGTGCGCGTCCATCGGCTCTGCGTGGTGCGTGCCGAGGCAGCCGGTCTCGACGCGGACCACCCGCGCAACCTGACGCGGTCGATCGTGCTTGGTACCGCGGGCTGACGAGTACCCTCTGCGCGTTGTGACTCACGCCACCACGGATCGGTGCGTCCTTGCCGTCGACATCGGCGGCACCGGCATGAAGGCTGCGCTGGTCGATGCGTCCGGCGAGCTGCTCCGATCCGAGATCTGGCCCACCGACGCCGGCCGCGGCCCAGAGTCCGTCCTCGACAACCTCCTGGACCGATCCGCCGAGCTGGTCGCATGGTCGGCGCGCCCCGTGGCGGCGGTGGGGTTGGCGGTGCCCGGCCTGGTCGATGCGCGCAATGGGATCGCCCGATGGTCGGCCAACGTGGGATGGTCCGAGCTGTCGGTGCGTGACATCGCATCGGAGCGGCTCGGCCTGCCGGTCGTTATCGGGCACGACGTCGGGCTCGGTGGCCTCGCTGAGGCACGGCTCGGGGCCGGCCGGGGCGTGGACGACCTGCTGTTCGTGGCCATCGGAACCGGGATTGCGGCCGCCATCCTCGCGGGCGGAGAGCTGATCACCGGTGGCGCCGGACAAGCGGGCGAGATCGGCCATGTGCGGGTCGACGGACACACTGAACCCTGTGCCTGCGGCGCCATCGGTTGCCTGGAGACGGTGGCGTCGGCGGCGGCGATCGCGCGGCGCTTCGTCGCGCGGGGCGGCCCGCCGGGCACGGATGCCGCGGGCGTCGTCGCCCGTCTGGGTTCGGACCCGATCGCCGACGCCGTGTGGTCGGAGGCCATCGCGACCCTCTCATCGGTCCTGAGTGCGTCCGTGACGCTGCTGGCGCCGGATCGGCTGATCATCGGCGGCGGGCTGGCCGCGGCCGGGCAGCAGCTCCTGGACCCGATCCGCCGCGAGCTGGCCGTCCGGCGGACCGTTCAGCCGCTGCCGGAGATCGTGCCGGCTCAACTCGGCAGGCAGGCCGGCTGCCGCGGCGCCGGGCTCATCGCCTGGGACCTGCTCCACGACGAGATCGATTCATGACGCAGCTCGCCGGCGCACGCGCCGTCCTGCCCGACCGAGTGGCCGAAGGGGCGGTGGTCGACATCCGCGGGGACCGCCTGGCCGCGGTAGGGAAGCGCCGGGCGCGGCGCGACGCGGTGGACGTGGCGGGAGCCTGGGTCATCCCCGGCCTGGTGGACCTGCACTGTCACGGCGGAGGCGGTGCGTCGTTCGACGACCGCAGGCCGGAGCCGGCCCGGACGGCAGCTGCGCACCACCTTGCCGCGGGAACCACCACGATCCTGGCCAGCCTCGCGACCAACGATCCACGGCGGCTCCGCGCCTCGGCCCGCATGCTGGCAGGCCTCGTCGAGGACGGCACGCTCGCGGGACTGCACCTGGAGGGCCCGTTCCTGTCGGCGGCGCGCAGCGGAGCCCATGATCCCCATCTGCTTCGCGCCCCCGACGTAGGACTGGCTGAATCGATCCTTCGCGCCTCGCGCGACACCGTTCGGCAGGTGACGCTCGCCCCAGAGCTCCCCGGCTCGCTCGAGCTGATCGAGTGGCTCACCGCTCGCGGGGTCGTCGTGGCTATCGGTCACACCGACTGCGACTACGGGCAGGCGTGGGCGGCCTACGACGCCGGCGCGCGACTGGCGACGCATCTCTTCAACGGCATGCGGCCGATTCACCATCGCGATCCGGGCCCCGCGGCGGCGTCACTGGCGCGGCACGAGGTCGTCTGCGAGCTGATCGGTGACAACGTCCACCTGGACCCCGCCATGGTGTTCACCGTGTTCGCCACCATCGGCCCTGACCGGGTGGCGCTGGTGAGCGACGCGATGGCGGCGGCCGGCTCCGCTGATGGAGACTACCGGCTGGGAGCCATGCCCGTGAGGGTGCGTGCTGGAGTGGCGCGCCTGGCCGGGACCGGCTCGATCGCGGGCAGCACCGCGTCACTCGCCGACGTGCTGCGCGCCACCGTGGTGGAGGCTGGGGTGGATGTGGTGGCCGCCACGCGCTCGGCCACCCTCACCCCGGCGACGTGCCTGGGATTGGACCACCAGGTCGGCGCGCTGGTGGCCGGTCGCCGCGCCGACCTGGTGGTCCTGGATGATGCCTGGCGGGTCCTCGCCGTCATGAAGGCCGGGCGGTGGGTGGCGGGCCGCGCCCCATGATCGTGACCGTCACGCTCAACCCCGCCCTCGACCTGACCTACCAGCTCGATGGCGGCCTGTCGCCCGGTCGCACGCATCGCGTCCGCACCGTCGATGAGCGGCCGGGCGGCAAGGGGATCAACGTGGCCCGCGTCCTCCACCAGCTCGGCGTGGCGGTGGTCGCGACGGGCCTGTTGGGCGGCACGCAAGGCGAGGCCATTCGGACGCGGTTGGCCGAGCTCGGCCTCAGCGAGCGCTTCGTCGAAACCGGCCAGGACGCGCGCCGCACGGTCGTGGTCGTCGGCGGCGGGGTCAGCACCGGGCTGTGGGAGCCCGGACCCCGATTGGCTGGTCGGCATCTGGACGACCTGTCAGATCAGATGGTACAGCTGATCAGCCACGCTCGGTGCGTGGTCTTCTCTGGCAGCCTGCCACCCGGGTTGCCGTCCGACGCATATCGACGCCTCGTCGCGCTGGCGGTCGCGGCGGGGGTGGCGTCCATCCTGGACGCCGACGGGGATGCGCTCACCGATGCGCTGCCGGCGGGCCCGACGCTGGTCAAGCCGAACCTCGACGAGCTCGGTCGCGCCGTGGGCCACGACCTCTCCACGCTCGAGAGCACCGCGGCGGCGGCAACGCAGCTGCGCCTTGCCGGGGCCGGGACGGTCGTCGTCTCGCGCGGCGCGCTCGGACTGCTCGCAGTCACGCCGGTGGGCACGTGGCTCGCAACCCCTCCGCGGCCGATCGAGGGCAACCCAACCGGTGCGGGGGACGCCTGCGTGGCGGCGCTTGCTCGCGGCCTGGCCGATGGGAACCCGATCGACTGGCCCGAACTGCTGCGCGACGCCGTCGCCCTGTCCGGCGCCGCCGTCCACCGGCCTGTCGCGGGAGAGGTCGAGCTCGAGGCCTACCAACGCTACCGGCCGCAGATCACGCTGGAGAGGATGGGCTGATGGGGCTCGTGGCCATGGCGGAGGTGCTGCACGATGCCGCGACCTGCGGCACCGGGCTCGGGGCATTCAACGTCATTCAGATCGAGCACGCCGAGGCGATCGTCGCGGGCGCCGAGATCGCGCGCAGGCCGGTCGTACTCCAGGTCAGCGAGAACACTGCGGCCTACCACGCCGGCCTGGCGCCGATCGTCCTCGCCTGCCTGGCGATCGCCCGTGAGTCTTCGGCCTCGGTGGTCGTCCACCTCGACCATGCCACCAGGCGCGAGCTAGTGGAGGCGGCCGTCGAGCTCGGCGTGGGCTCCGTCATGTTCGACGCGTCGGCCCTCGACTACGCCGATAACGTCATCGCCACCGCCGAAGTAGGCGCATGGTGCCGTGCGCGCAGCGTCTCGGTCGAGGCCGAGCTCGGAGAGATCGGCGGCAAGGACGGCGTGCACAGCCCAGGTGCTCGCACCGATCCCGTCGAGGCGCGCGAGTACGTGGAGGCCACCGGCGTGGGAGCGCTGGCCGTCGCGGTGGGGACCTCGCACGCCATGGTCGCCCGCGACGCCGAGCTCGACTACGACCTGATCCGCCGCCTGCGCTCGACGGTCCCGGTGCCGCTGGTGCTGCACGGCTCGTCGGGCGTGTCGGACACTGGGCTCGCCGCCGCCGTCGAAGCCGGCATTACGAAGGTCAACATCGCCACGCAGCTGAACAAGGTGATGACCGCGGCGGTGCGGGGAACGCTGGCCGCCGACGAGGCGCTCATCGACCCACGCAAGTACCTGGGGCCGGCCCGTGACGCCGTGGCCGCCGAGGTGGCCAGGTTGCTGGGTCTTCTGTCCGGCTGATCAGCCTTGGCGTGACGGCGCCACCCGGAGATCCTGAGTCTGCCGTCGGCGCCCGCAGCGAGGATGTAATGCGCTAGCTCGGTTGCGAGGTCGCCAGTTGGTCCTAGGCACCGTCCGGTGCTCTGACCCGACGCTCTCCGGGCTTGAGCCAATTCGAGACGGTAGGTCAGCAGGCGGGATCTCACACGAGGCAGGTCGCGAGGCGAGCCGGACGCGCTCGACGCCGAGGTGGATATGGGAGGCGCAAGTCCTCTTGAGCCTCCGACCCAGTGTCCCCCTGCAGGTATTTCAGGCGCAGAGTCAGCGGGACCCCGAATACCTGCAACCTCTCACCTCGTTTCTGGCCGGCTCATACAGTGCTGCGGAGGTTCTCCGCCTACGCCGACTCTCGAGCAGCCTCTTCCCACCCATCGCGGCCGGCGATTGGGATGCGGATCACACGCTCGGATCGGAGTGTGGTAACGCGGGTCCGAGCCCGGTCGGGCCCGCTCGGTTGCTAAGCGAGCAATCTTAGGAAGCCGACCGCTGGACGCTTCCCTGCCGGTCGCACCGCAGCGAAGGCCGGCGATCGTCACCGGCCTCTCGCGGCTACTTCGTGCCGCAGCCGCAGCAGTGCTGCTCGCAGCAGCAGTCGTCACAGCGCAGGGGCATGCTCGTCCTCCTTTCCGAGATGGATCAGGGTTCGGGGCGTGGCTCCGGCGTCGAGCTCGTCGGCGAGGTGCGCCATGCGTTGATCGAGGAAGCGCATCTCGGTCACCCGGCGCGCCAGCTCCTGGCGCTTTTCGACGAGGAGCGTCCGTAGCTCCTCAGACACCTCGTCGCAGCGCCCGGCTGCGCACATGGTGGCCAGCTCGGCCGCCTGCTCGAGTGGGATGGCGAGTTGCCGCAGACCGATCAGCAGACGAAGCCGCTCGGCGTCGGCTTCGCCGTAGTCGCGGTAGCGATTGCTGCCGCGCCGAGGGGACGGCAACAGCCCGCGACGCTCGTAGAAGCGGATCGCGTGCGGCGTGATGCCAAGCTGCTGTGCCAAGGTGCCGATGCGCATGGCGCAACCCTAGAGCCTAGAGCGGCTCTAATGTCAAGGACTCCCTGGAGTCAGCTTGCGGCGATGGCCGGATCTCTCCTCCTCGGCTCACGCGTGGGCTCCGTGCTCAAGGCGTCGACGGTCGAACGTCTCGAGCTGGATGGTGGAGTGCTCCATGTCGAAGTCATCGGTCAGACAGGCGCACAGCTCTTCGAGGACGCGTGCCGGGTCGCACCCAGCCCGCATGACGACGTGGGCCGACACGACGTGGATGCCCGAGGTCAGCGTCCAGGCGTGGAGGTCGTGGGCATCGGCCACTCCCTCGGCGCGCAGGATGTGCTGCCGCACCTCGTCGAGGTCGACTCCCTTCGGCGTGGCCTGCAGCAGGACGTCGACCGCCTCGCGCAGCAGCCCCCAGGTGCGCGGCAGGATGAGCCCGGCGATGAGGACCGAGGCGATCGGATCGATCGGGTTCCAGCCGGTAACGACGATCACCAACCCGGCAACGATGACCGCGATGGATCCCAGCAGGTCGCCCAGCACCTCGAGGTAGGCGCCGCGCAGGTTGAGGCTGCCTTGCGCCCCGGCATGGAGCAGGCGCATCGCGATGAGGTTGACGAGGAGGCCGACGGCGGCGATGCCCAGCATCGGCACGCCGACGACCTCGGGAGGTGCGGCGAAGCGCTGGATGGCCTCGTACAGGATGAAGCCGGCGACGCCGAACAAGATGACGGCATTCGCCACGGCGGCGAAGATCTCGATCCGGTAATAGCCGAACGACTTCTCGGCGGTAGCCGGCCGGCGCGCGAACCAGATGGCCAGCAGCGCAAGGACGAGGCCCGCCGCGTCGGTGCCCATGTGCCCGGCATCGGCCAGCAGGGCCAGGCTGTTGGTGAGCAGCCCGCCGACGACCTCGACAACGAGGTAGGCGACGACGAGGCCGAGGACCAGCGCCAGGCGACGCGCGCCGGCAGCGGCGGCCGACTGCGCCCCGTGACGGTGCATTCGCCTCGGAGTGCTGCTTGAGCCTTCGGGACTCATGAGGGGCCCTCCGCCACGTGCTGCGTAGTGTGCTCCTCGCCGTTCCAGGCCTCGAGCCCCTCGCGAATCAGGAAGTAGGCGATGCCGTAGGCGGCGAGCGGGTCGGCCCACCACAGGCCGAGCACGGCATTGAGGCCAAGACCGGTCAGGGTCGTGGCCGACAGGTACCAGCACGCCTGGGTCTGCGCCGCGTCAGCGACGAGCGCTCGGCTGCCCAGCTGACGCCCGGTGCGACGCTTGGCGCGGGCCAGCCAGAGCATGACCACCAGCGACACGGCGGTGAGCCCGATGCCGACCGGGCTGCCCTCGGGCCGTTCGCCGCCGAGCAGGCTGAGGGAGGCGTCGACGACGATGTAGGCGGCGAGCAGGAGGAAGGAGGCGCCGACCAGCCGTTCGGCGCGGCGCTCGATGCGCTCGATGGCCTCCGCATCCTGCCGGCCGCCGTGCTCGGCGCGCAGGCGCCAGACGAGCACCGTGCCGGAGACCGACTCGACGAAGCTGTCGATCCC
>JACCWY010000186.1 GCA_013697395.1 Chloroflexota bacterium
CGCCACGACCGAGATCGCAGCCGCCAGCACTCCAAGCTGATTGGCTCTAACACCTTTCATCGCGGTGCTGGGTCACCACCTTGCCTCTCCCAACGCCCTCGCTCGAGGAGGTCGGAGCTATTGGGCCACCCAGGCTTCGGAGTTCCCAGCCGGCGGAACACGGCCTGGGATCCACGGTTGAGCCAACTGCCGCCCCGTCGTAGAATCGACTCGCCCAGATAGGGCAACTGACTCTTTCCGTTTTCGGAATGGGCATCTGACTCTGTCCGGAATGGGCATCTGACTCACCCGGATTCAGCGGGCACGGACGGCCCGTTTCACGCTCAAACGGCGGCTGTCGGGGCCTGATTCGGGCGCCTGACTCTGGATCAGGACATCGAACGGTCGATTCCTTCTGCCCTCTGGCCGTCCGCTCGCAAGCAGTGGGTTGTCACCTTGCTAGGCGATAGGTGGGTCCGCCGACCCCGTAGGGCCGTACGACGCGGATCGGTCAATACTCCCAGCGCTCTCCGCGGATGGCCCGCGGCAGCGTTGGTCCCAACTCTCCCATGAAGCGGCTGGCGATGGTCCGGTAACCGTTCATGCCCCAGCCGCGGTGCCGGATGCGATAGCGCTGCGTCATGTGGGCAGGGATTTCGGATGCCGAGGAGAAAACGAGCGCTCGCCTTGTCCTTGTCATGCCGACGTAGAACAGGCGCCGTTGCTCCGCCAGTGCGGCCGCCTGTTCAGCCACCGTCAGGCGGTCGTCAGCAGACCAGGGCATCAATCCTTCGAGGAGTCCCGCCATGACCACGACATCGGCGGTGAGGCCCTTGGACTTGTGGAAGCTCATGATCCTCGCCTCGGCCGACTCGATTGGCACTTCGGGCTGGGAGATCGAGGAGCGCAGCTGGGTTAGGAACACATCCGGCTCGACCTCGTCCTCGTCCTCGTCGACGTCGATCGAAGCCTCCGCGGTCTGACGAAGAAGGGCTACGGCGTTCGATGACCCCCCTCTGGCCTTGGGGCCCCTCTAATGCCCTATGAAGCATGCGCCTTTAAGTGCAGCGGCGGTCCGCAATCACGCCAGCGTCGTACAGCGATTCGAACCGGGCGAAGAGAGCCGGATCTGCGAAGCGAGACTCCGGGTCCCAAATGCCGAGCCGGAAGATGACGCAGTCTTTGCTCCACGAACGGGCCGTCGACTCGCCCGTCGCGCGGATCCCGCTGGAGTGTGCGTGTCCTCCACCCATCCGAGCGCTTCAAGCTCCTCAAGATAGAACCGCTCGACTCGGTCGGGACCCACGTTCGCGCCGACGAGCTTCCACGCCTCCGCGCTGACAGTGCCGGCCGAGGCCAACGGACCGTCCTGATGCGCATCTATGAAGCAGCGAGCTTCGCCAACCGTCGGCGCGGGTGCGAGCCGGGGGACTACCCGAGAGCGACTAACGCCTCCCGCAGCGTAGTCGATCACGCGCGAACTAACGACTGATCGTCGGTCGCGTGTCAGGTCGGTTCGGATCGCCTGCTGTCTGAGCCGTAGGCATAGATCACGAGCGCCCCGACGACGCCGATCGCTACCGCCACGGCGAGCATCACCCAGGTGTCCTGGCCAACCTCCATCGACGGATCGACGAAGGCAACAAGGCCGTTGCGACCGAGGATAACCGCTGGCACAGCTCCAAGGCCCACCAGCAGCCATCCGATATTGGTCTGCCTTCCACGCGTCCAATAGAAGAGGCCTAGCAGCCCGGTCACCACCGCAGCAATCGCCCAGCCCATTTCGCGAAGGATAAGGGCTATGTAACCCAGGATTCCTCCGAGGACGAGCGCCATTACAGCTTCTGTAACCCTACTTCTCACCGTAGATCCCCGACCCGCACCACGCCTGATACTGGAACCCAAGGCTCTTGCGCCATGAGTAGGAGTACGAGCACGACCAGTTGCCGTTCGAGTTGCCCGTTATCGTGTTCCAGTAGGAGTTGTAATAGTCGTTACCGCCGCAGTTAAAGCCGCCCTTGTAGCCATACCCCTGATGTCCGCGGTAGGTGACGCTGGTGTAGCCGACACCCCCTGTGTAGTAGAAGTAGTGGTCAGAGGAAACGGGATACCAGCCCGGTCCGCAGCTGAAGGAGAGGGTCTTCCACTTTCCGCCGTTCAGCCCGGAATGCGTTCTGAGGGTCGGACTGCAGAAGCCCCCGCTGCACTTGTTGTACTTGATCTCGGTCCAGTACTCATTTAGCAGGATGCCGCAGCAATCCCAAGACCGCTGGACGTTATATGCGCCCCAGCGGCGGCTCTTCGAGCACCAGGCTGCGCACCGAGTCCGCCTCTCTGATGGCCGCCATCAGGCAAATGAAGGCGCCCCAGGAGTTGCCAACGAGGTGTGCGGGGCGTGCGTCCGTCGCCCGTAGGAATGCGAGCAGGTCGTCGACATGCGGCTTCATCGTGTCCCGCCCGCCAGTCGAGAGATCTTCATTCGGCCACGCGTAGCGGCGGCTGTAGGCGATCGCCCGGCGACGGCTCCCGACCACCGGTAGCTGCGCGCCCCAGATCGTCAGGTCCGAGATGCCGCCGTGGACGAAGACCACCGGATCGCCAGCGCCCAGCTCGCGGTACGCCAGTGTGCGGCCATCGACGCTCACTGCCCGGAGGTCCTGCGGAACGCTCAGCCCGCGGCTCGTAGCCTCCCCGGCATTCTGACGCTCAGTCATTCTCGGCCTCCTCGGCCACCGCCACGCTAGGGGCCAGTTCGTCGCGTTGCTGTAACGGACCAAACCATGGGCTCAAGGTCTCCGCAGAAGCGCCGCGCTAAGATCGAGATTCAGATCCGCCCCGTGGAATAGTCCGAATGCCATCAGCGACTAGGCTAGCCCGCCTCGTCCGCCTCGCTACCTTGCCGGAGACTCGTGGCCTGATCGTCGCGGCCGCCCGTTCGCAGACCCTTCGCGACATCGCTCGGCGCGCTGTCAACGATCGAGCCGCCCTGGTGCGGGACTTGAGCAATCCTGCGAATGCTCGAGACTTGGTTCGCAGCGCCTGAAGGGTTCAACAATCCGAATCACGCCGCCCAGCGATACTCGTGGATCAGACCGCCGAGCACGTCCCTTCGTTCGACCGGCATTCGGGTAGTCCCCCGGACCTCCGCCGACCGCCGAGCCGCCTGCTCCCAGCCGTCGCGGCCGGCGATCGGGATACGGATCGTCGGAGCGACGCTGAAACGCGGGTCCGTTCCCGGTCGGGCCCGCCACCAAGCGCTTGCTCATCGGGCGAGCGAGCGTATCTGGGTGCGATTGACGTTACTTCGACTCGTCCTCGCCGACCGAACCTTCGCATCTCACGAAGGCCGTGACCCCACGCTACGCACTTCGACTCAGGTCTTCATTATTTCTCTACGCTGATTACCTCGCGCGCGGCTCGTAGACCGGGGGCACCGGCATCGGGTGCACCCCCATCTTCGAGCCAGGGATGCCATCTGTGGTCGTGCGGTGCGCCCACGCCAGCACCCTTATCAGCACCCTTATGGAGTCGCACCATGCGTCCCACATCGGCTCCTGGAGCGTAAATCGTGTCAGGTTGGCACGGTTGACGCGGAATATCTGCGCATCCGGTATGCGGTACCAAGTCTCACTAGGTGCCGATTCGTGCTCAAA
>JACCWY010000200.1 GCA_013697395.1 Chloroflexota bacterium
GTCTCCTCGGGGAGCCGTCATGACGGGATGCCACTACTTCAGCCCCGTTATCGTTACAACAGGAACCCGTCACGACGGTTCTTCAATTGTGGCCACATGCTGAGGCGTGGCCGCGACCGCCGGAAGGGTCGAATGTCCCGGCCACGCCGGGAAGATGGCGCGAAACCCCGGCGGCGATAGAATCGGGGGACGCGCGCAGCACCCGGCGCGCACCGCAGGAGGCGCCCCCCGTGACGAAGACGTACCGAAACCTGATCGGCGCCGAGTGGAAGGGTGCCGAGTCGGGAGCCACCTTCACGAGCACGAGTCCGGCGAACCACGACGAGGTGATCGGCGAGTTCGCAGCGTCCGGGCCGCCGGACGTCGACGCGGCCGTCGCCGCGGCGCGCCGCGCATTCGTCAGCTGGAGCGCCATGCCCGCGCCGAAGCGCGGCGAGATCCTGTTCCGCATCGCGCGCCTGCTGGCCGAGCACAAGGAAGAGCTCTCGAAGCTCATGACGCGCGAGATGGGCAAGGTCCTGCCCGAGGCGCGTGGCGACGTGCAGGAGGCGATCGACGTCGCCTACTACATGGCCGGCGAGGGACGCCGGCTGTTCGGTCAGACCGTGCCATCCGAGATGTCCGACAAGTTCGCGATGGCCATCCGCCGGCCCATCGGCGTGGTCGGTGTCATCACGCCGTGGAACTTCCCTGTCGCCATTCCGGCCTGGAAGCTCTTCCCGGCGCTCATCTGCGGCAACACGGCCATCATCAAGCCGGCATCGGACACGCCGGCATGCCTCGTCCGATTCGTCGAGCTGCTGGTGGAGGGTGGCCTGCCCGATGGCGTCGTCAACGTGGTGACCGGGTCGGGCGGTGAGGTCGGCAACGCGATCGTCGACCACCCCGACGTCAGGGTCATCAGCTTCACCGGCCACACCGATACCGGCGTGGAGATCAGCACGCGCGCGGCGAAGACCCTCAAGCGCGTCAGCCTGGAGCTGGGCGGCAAGAACCCGATCGTGGTCTGGGAGGACGCCGACCTCGACCTTGCCCTGGACAGCGTGATCTGGTCCGCCTTCGGCACGAGCGGCCAGCGCTGCACCGCCGCGTCGCGACTGATCGTGCACCGTGCTGTCCACGACGATTTCGTGCATCGGCTCAGGCAGCGGGTGGGGGCCCTGGTGCTCGGCGATGGGCTGGACGAGAAGACCGATGTCGGCCCCGTCATTAACGAGGCCGCCGTCGAGCGCATCGCCTCGTATGCGGCGATCGGTCGCAACGAGGCCGACCTCGTCATCGGCGGCGAGGCGGCACGCGACGGCGATCTGGGCAGGGGGAGCTTCTTCCAGCCGACGATCTTCACCGAGGTCAAGCCCGATGCGCGCATCGCGCAAGAGGAGATCTTCGGCCCGGTGACATCGGTTATCCCCGTCGACGACTGGGACGAGACCGTCCGGATCGTGAACTCAGTGAAGTACGGCCTCTCGACCTCGCTCTTCACGCGCGACGTCAACCTCGCGTTCCGATCCATCCGCGACTTCGACTCGGGGCTTGGCTACGTGAACCACGGCACCATCGGCGCGGAGGCGCACCTGCCGTTCGGCGGGACGAAGGCGACCGGCAACGGGCACCGCGAGGTGGGCCAGGCGTCGCTCGACTTCTTCAGCGAATGGAAGAGCGTCTACATCGACTACTCGGGCAAGCTCCAGCGCGCCCAGATCGACACGACCTTCATCGACGAGGAGTAGCGCATTGTCAACTGTATGCACCTCGGGTACGGATGGCAACCGGGAACTCTTGTCGCGGGGCGTAGAGTGGCAGCATGACGGCAGGGGCCGCGGCGCGCGAATCGGCGATCGAACAGCCTGAGCTGCGACGGGTCATCGGCCCACGTCTCCTCCTGTTCTTCGTCATTGGCGACATCCTCGGAACGGGCATCTACGCCCTGACCGGAAAGGTTGCCGGCGAGGTCGGTGGAGCGGCATGGATGTCGTTCGCGCTCTCATTCGTGGTCGCGCTCCTTACCGCTACCAGCTATGTCGAGCTGGTGACGAAGTACCCGAAGGCGGCCGGCGCAGCGCTCTACACGCATCGAGCCTTCGCGATCCCGTTTCTGACGTTCCTGGTCGCGTTCACCGTCATGGCCTCTGGCCTGACGAGCGCGAGCGCGGCGTCGAAGGCGTTCGCCGGCGATTACTTGGCGCAATTCATCCAGCTTCCCACCCTGGTCGTGGCCATCGGCTTCATCCTGGTCCTGGCGGCGGTCAACTTCCGTGGCGTTGGCGAATCGGTCAAGGCCAACGTGGTGCTCACGCTCATCGAGCTGACCGGGCTGCTCATCGTCATCGGCGTCGGGATACTGGCCTTCGTGCAGGGGATCGGGGAGCCGGGACGTGCCCTCCAGTTCAGAGATGGCGTCAGCCCGCTCGGCGGCGTTGTGAGCGGTGCGGCCCTCGCCTTCTTCGCCATGGTCGGTTTCGAGGACTCCGTCAACATGGCCGAGGAGACGACGGATCCGCCGCGGGTATTTCCGCCGGCGCTCTTCATCGGCATCACAGTCACCGGCGTGATCTACATCCTCGTCGCGATCATCGCCACCATGCTCGTACCGATCCCGACCCTTGCCGAGTCGACCGGTCCGCTGCTCGAGGTCGTGAAGGCGGGCTCCCCGAACTTCCCGCTGGCGCTGTTCGCGGTCATCGCCCTGTTTGCCGTGACCAACTCGGCGCTCATCAACATGCTGATGGCCTCGCGCCTCGTGTACGGCATGTCGCGCGAACGAATCATCCCGGCGGCGCTCGGCACCGTGCACCTATCTCGGCGTACGCCGTGGATCGCGATCATATTCACCACCCTGCTGGCGATCGGGCTCATCGCCTTCGCCGACCTGACCGCTCTCGGCGGCACGACAGCGCTCCTCCTCCTCTGCGTCTTCACCGTGGTAAACGCGGCCGTGCTCGTTCTGCGCCGCAAGCCCGTCGAGCACCGGCACTACCGAGCGCCCACGCTGCTGCCCATCCTGGGGATCGTCAGCTGCGCCTACCTGGCCAGCCCGCTCTCCGGTCGCGACATCACGCAGTACGGCGTCGCGGGGATCCTCCTCGCCATCGGGATCATGCTGTGGTTCGTCAACCGCCTACTCGTGGGCCGCGAGGACTTGGACCCGGCGAAGCTGGCGAAGGGCGAGTAGGTCGAGCAGCACCAGCCGATGACGGCGGTCGCAGCGCCGAGGGGACGTGTCGGGCGTCGCGACAGGCCCCACGCCGGAGTTGAACGCCGCGGTGGTGCCGGCCGGCTCGGTCCACGGCCGGCTGACGGTCAGTTCGGTCGGAGCACGGGTCCGGTACGACCAGCACTTGCCGGCCACACTCGCCGGATGGGAGGATGCCCCGCGATGCACTTGCCGTACTTCCCGCTTCACACGGTCGTCTTCCCGCACCTGCCGCTCCCGATCCACGTCTTCGAGGAGCGCTATCGGGCCATGGCAACCGACCTGACGGCCGATGGTTCGCCGTATGCGGGCCGGTTCATCGTGAGCATGATCGTGGACGGCCCCGAAGTGGGCGGCGACGCGGCCACCCGACCGATCGGCACCATCTGCGAGGTCCGCAGCGCCGAACGCTTTCCTGATGGCCGATGGGTGCTGCTGGCCGTCGGAGTCGGCCGCGGCAGGCTCGGCCAGCTCGATCGATCCGGCGCCTACACCCTCGTCGACGTCGAGCCGGTGGATGAGCCCGTCGGGGACGGCGCCGCCGCGATGCTCGCACCGGCGCAGCGTGCGCTGGATCGGTATGTGGCCACCGTGAAACGACTCGTGGTGCGAACGGCGTCTGTTGGGAACGATTCGCTCGAGACCACCAAGGTGGCCGCTTCCCTGGACCACATGCTCAAGCCGATCCAGCTGCCGGACGACCCGGTCGCCGCGAGCTACGCCATCGGCGGCATGCTCCAGATCGAACTGTCGCGCAAACAGCACCTGCTCGAGCTGCCGGACGCGGCCGCGCGGCTCCGCGCCGAGCTGGAGCTCCTGCGCCGCGAGTCCCGCCTCCTCGACGACGGTGCACTCCCGCCGGTCCAGGCTTCCGACATCGGCTACCACCCGAACTGACAATGCGACACCCGAGCCGCGCGCCGATCCTTCTCGCGCTGCTGTTCGCCGTGACCGCGTGCGCAACGCCGGCGGCGACGACGCCGAGCTCCCCGCCGTCGGCCCCGGGCGGGACGTTCGCGCCAACCGCGTCTCCGTCGCCGACGCCCAGTGCCACGCCCTCGAACTCGCCGAGCCTCTCGCCATCCGCGAGCGTCGTGCCCACGGCACCTCCGGTGACCGGGACCTCGTACACCGTCCGGAACGGCGATTCCCTATCCGCCATCGCCCGCTCGTACGGGACCTCGACAGGGCAGCTCCAGGCCTGGAACAGCGGCCGATATCCGTCGCTGGCGACCAATCCGGACGTGATTGAGCCCGGCTGGGTCCTCATCGTGAGCGCCGATCCGAACGCGACGCCGATCCCCACGCCGGCGCCGACGCAGGCCCCCCAGCCCACCCCTCCACCGACGGGCGCCGGCTGCACCGCCAACAACCGCGTCGCGGCCGGAACGGCCCAGACCTTCGCCACGATCCCCAATGCCGGGCCCGGTGTCGCCCTCACCTTCGACATGGGAGGCCGCATGGATCCGGCGGTCGACATCATGAACTTCCTCGTCGCCAACCGGGTGTGCGCCACCATCTTCGCGACCGGCGTCATGAGCAACACCGCGCAGGGTCAGCAGGTGCTGGGGATCATCCGCGCCCATCCTGAGCTGTTCGAGATCGCCAACCACACCATGTACCACTGCGATCTCGCGCGCGGCGGCGGCGGCTCACCCTCGACCGAGCCGTGCACGGGCGGGCCGTTCAGCGCCGACCGCATCCGCAAGGAGCTGACCGACGCCGAGGGCATCCTCGCCGCGGAGACGGGGCAGAATCCGCAGCCGTATTGGCGCCCGCCGTATGGGTCGCTCAGCCAGGGCGTCATCGACGCCGCCGCATCGGTCGGCTACACGAAGACCTTCATGTGGGACATCGACACGATCGACTGGAAGCCGATCGGCGACGGCGGCCCGTCAGCCGAGCAGATCGCGGGGAAGGTGATCGGGAACGCGGTGAACGGCTCGAACGTGCTCTTCCATCTTGGGGGCTACGAGACGCTCGACGCGCTTCACCTCATCGTGCCCGGCCTGCGCGACCGTGGCTTCGCCCTCACGAGCCTGTCCGACCTGCTGAAGTAGCCGCGCGGGCGCTCGGTGTGCGGCCACGCCAAACCAGTTGGCCTTATGATCGACGAGCGCAGCACTTCGGCCGTTCTCCGGTCGCCACGCCAACTGGCTTGGCCCCTCGACCGAGGCAGCCCTGCTCGCCGGTCATGAGGCCAATCCAGTTGGCATCCGCGCTCTGATGGTGGACATCGCGGGCGGTCAGCCGCCGACTTCTGCCGGTCCCCTCCGCGGAGATGCCGACGCGGTAACCGCCTCGCCGAAGATGCGCACGGCGGTGTCCACGGATGCTTCGTCCACGATCAGCGGCGGGCTGAACCGGAGGGACGACTCGCCGCATTCCAGGGTCAGCAGTCCGCGCCGGAAGACAGCCTCCTGGACGGCCTCCGCCGCCTCGTGCGAATCGAACTCGACGCCGAGCATCAAGCCCACGCCCCGAATATCGCGCACCGCGGCAACGTCAGCGGCCGCCCGCTCCAACCCGGAACGCAGCCGAGTGCCCATGACGGTGGCATTGGCGATCCCATCGGCCTCGATCAGGTCGAGGGTCGCCAGCGCGGCGGCGGCGCACACGGGATTGCCGGCGAAGGTTGAGCCGTGCGCGCCGGGCGGCCAGGTCCAGACCGAGTCGCGCGCGATGAAGGCGCCGATCGGCATGCCGGACGCGATCCCCTTGGCGGTGGTGATGATGTCGGGCTCGACGCCCATCGACTCGATCGCCCACCAGCTGCCGGTGCGCCCGAGCCCCGACTGGATCTCATCGGCAACGAGGAGGATGCCGTGCTCGTCGCAGAGCTCGCGCAGGCCCTGAATGAACGTGACGGGTGCCGGAAAGTAGCCGCCCTCGCCCTGGATCGGCTCGATCACGATGGCGGCTACGTCCGCCGGTGAGATCTGGCGGCCGAAGATCGTGTTGCGCAGGTGCGCCAGCTCGGCGGACCCGTCGCCGCCCGAGTCCTCGCGCCAGGCGCGAATGCGCGGGAACGGGGCGTGGTGGACCATCGGAATCAGCGGCCCGAAGCCGGCGCGCTGCTTCACCTTGGAGTTCGTCAGGCTGAGCGCGCCCATGGTTCGACCGTGGAAGCCGCCCTCGAACGCGATGATTCCCGGCCGATGGGTGTGGTATCGGGCCAGCTTGATGGCACCCTCGACCGCCTCTGTGCCGGAGTTGGTGAGGAAGACACGCGCCTTCTCGGCGAACGGTGCGATGCCGGCCAGGCGTTCCATCAGCTCGAGGTAGCGCGGCTCGTAGAAGTCGGTGGCGGCGATGTGGATGAGCCGTTCCGCCTGCTCGCGAATCGCGGCGACCACCTTTGGATGGGAGTGGCCGGTCGAGCAGACCGCGATGCCGGCGGCGAAGTCGAGGAAGCGGTTGCCGTCGACGTCGGTCACGACCATGCCCGATCCCGACTCGGCGACGAGCGGGTACGCGCGCGTCAGCGACGGACTCGCGACGGCCTGGTCGCGGGCGATGATCTCTCGGGCCCTGGGCCCCGGCAGCTCCGTGATGATGTGCGGTGGGATCGGTTCGCGGGCAGCCGCATGCGAGGGTGTTGCCTCAACGGTCGTCATGAGGTGGGGCACTCCGGGTTCGGAGCGGCGCGTCCTGCCCGCGCACCTTGGCTAGACCGATGCATCCTAGCAGCCGACCGCGCGCGTGCTAACCTCTCAGCGGATGGTCGGGCGCCGCGATCGCTCGTTGCCGATGGCCCACATGCTGGCGCCGAACCCGACGGCCGCGGCGGCGAAGAGCGCGGCGCCACCATAGGCGTTCGCCCACGCCAGGCCCGCCAGGGCGATCCCGCTGCCGATGGCCGACATCGTGATGACGTGCGCGGGATCGCCGCGGACGCGCCCGGCCAGGAACGCGACGACCACGCCGGTCACGAACCCGGCGACGGCGAGCGGGCTGAAGAGGACCTCGGACGGGATCATCGGCGCACAGTCTCGCCGATGAGTCCGGGTCCTGCATAGATCATCCCGGTCCACAGCTGCGCCAGGTCCGCCCCCGGCGGAACGCCCGGTTCGTCACCGCCGATGCCACCCGACGCGACGATGACGAGCCGGGTTCCTGCCAGGTGGCGGGCTCGCGTGACGGCTCCCCGCATGCGCTCACGAAGCGGGCGGCCCGAGAGGCCCCCCTCTTCGGCAGCGTTCGGCGATCGGATCCCGGAGCGCTCGGTCGTTGTATTCGACAGGACGAGGCCTGCCGCCGGCGAGTCGCGCACGGCGGCGACGAGTGCGTCGAGCTCGCCGGGGTCGAGGTCCGGTGACAGCTTGACGAGGATCGGCCGCGCCATGGCAACGCTCTCCACCGCGGTGAGCAGCTCGGTCAGGCGCGCCGGGTCCTGGAGGTCGCGCAGGCCGGGCGTGTTCGGGCTGCTGACGTTGAGGGCGAGGTAGTCGGCGACCTCGGCCACGGAGCGGACGGCGGCCACGTAGTCGTCGACCGCGCGATCGTCCGGCGTGTCCCGGTTGCGCCCGATGTTGACGCCGACGACGAACCCGTCCGGCAGTTCGCCCCGCGCGTCGCGGATGCGCGACGCGAGCGCATCGGCCCCGAGATTATTGAAGGCCATGCGGTTGACGAGCGCCTCGTCGTCGGCCAGGCGGAAGAGCCGCGGCTTCGGGTTCCCCGCCTGGGGTCGAGGCGTAACAGTGCCGAGCTCGACGAAGCCGAATCCGAGCGCCGCCCAGCCGCCGATCGCGATGCCGTCCTTGTCGAAGCCGGCGCCGAGACCGATCCGGTTCCGGAAGCGCAGGCCCATGACGTCGACCGGCGCCCGTGACGCATCGGATTCCGAGAGGC
>JACCWY010000209.1 GCA_013697395.1 Chloroflexota bacterium
GGTGGAAGACGTTGTCCGGATCGTACCGCCGCTTTACCGCGGCCAGCCGAGCGAGCTTCGCGTCGCCGTACGCCCGCCTCATGCCGGCGTCCCCCGTCTCGGACAGCACGTTGACGTAGACGCCGCTGGCGAATGGCTCGAGCGCGGCTCCGAACGCACGGGCCGATGCCATCCGCTCGTCGTCCTCGCTTGGCACCGACCACGTCTGGCCGCCGAAGAACTCGACCAGCGCGTCGCGGTGGCTGAAGGCCGAGTCCTCGTTCGGGACCTCCCCGATGGCGCCGCCGTAGGCCTGGAACCCGCCCGCGGCCACCCGGCTCCAGTCAACGCCGTCGGTGCTCGGAGCGCCGCGGGTGAGGAACGCCTCGATCGCCGCGTCGGAGAGCTCGGTCAGGTAGTGGCCTGCCGAGTACCGGCGCTTCCCATGGTGATGGTTCGCGTCGCCGATGCTCTGGAGCGCGAGGTAGGTCATGGGGCTCACCGATTCATCGCGTGGCGTCCCGATGCTCCGCATGGTGGACAGGTAGGCCATCCCCTCGTCGGGATCGCCGACCCACACGTAGCCGATGATGACCACCGGCCGTCCGTCGGCCGTCACCGCGTCCGCCGCCAGCGTTGCCGGGCGCGGCGCAGCGGGGAGCAGGTCACGCCAGCGTCGCATCGGCTCGAGGGCATTCTCCGCATCGAAGGTCATCTCCACCACGAGCGCGTGCCCGGCAACCGGGTGGAGGCGGAACTCGAACTCGGTCACCACGCCGAAGTTGCCTCCCCCGCCGCGAAGCCCCCAGAAGAGGTCGGGATGGTCCGTCGCGGTGGCGCGAACGGTCTCGCCATCGGCCGTCACTACCGTGTAGGCCTCGACGTTGTCACACGCCAGGCCGGCCTGCCGGGCCAGCCATCCCATCCCGCCGCCGAGAGTCAGCCCGCCGACGCCGGTGTGCGACACGTTGCCCGCCGTCGTCGCGAGACCAAGCGCCTGCGCGGCACGGTCCAGGGACCGGAGGAGCGCGCCGCCACCGACCACGGCCCGTCGAGCGTCGGCGTCGACGCGCACGTGGCCCATCGGCGTGAGGTCGATCATGAGGCCGTCCTGGGGCACCGACAGGCCGAGCACGCTGTGCCCGCCGCATTTCACCCCGATCTCCAGGTCCTTCTCCCGCGCATGCCGGATGGCCGCGGCGACGTCAGCGGCGCTGGTGCAGCGCCCAATGAGCGCCGGGCGGCGATCGACGATCGCGTTCCAGATCTCGCGATGCGTGTCGTAGCCGTCGTCCTCCGGACCGACCAGCGCGCCATCGAATCCCAGGATCGTCTGCTGCATTGCTCAATGGCTCCCTGCATACCTGAAAGACTCGCGTGCACCGCCAGACTCATCGGCCCGACTCCGCTGGTGGCGCTCAGCCGAGTATCGCCACGGGTCGATCCGTGGCAATGGTGGTATCGGAGACTCAGCGGGGAGCTGCAGCGAGGAGCGCCGAGAGGAGCCCGACGAGGATCGCAGCGCCGACGAACGGGAGGGCAACGAAGGCCATCGAGCGCCACAGCCACATCGGTCAATCCTCCGGCGGCTGTTCGTCAGGAGCGGTCCGAGTCGACCTGGCGGCCAGGATGAGGAGCGCGCCGAGCGCAACCGCGGTCAGCGGCCCGACCCACGCCAGCGACAGCGCACCGTCACCGCCGGAGAGGAGGATCAGGCCGATCGCGGCGAAGAGCAGGCCGAACATGAGCGACACGGGATCGGCCCGGTGACGCGACATCATCAGTGGTTCACCGCGTCGCAGCAGTTCTCGACGTAGATGGAGCCGATCCCGGCCTCGAGCTCAAGCACGAACCGGGGCCCCGCGCCGTCGAGGACGTGGCGGTCCGCCACGCTCGTCCCGTATTTCGAGTCGCCGAGAAGGACCAGGTTTCCGGCGCCCACGGCGGCGTCGATCTCAACTCCGGCGTCCGCGGGCAGCGCGACGAAGACCTCGCCGATGGCCACGCTGGCGGCGATGACGATGGGCTCGCCGTCGTCCTGGATGTCGGTCAGGTCCAGGACGACGCTCCCGCCGGCGAGCCGATACTCGTCCCGCAGCTCATCGGTGCTTGTCGGGCTGAACCGGTGGTACCCGAGCCCACCCTCGATCGGCACCGTGATGAAGCTGGCGGTGATGGCGAACGGGAGGACGACCAGCCCGAGCAGGATGAGCACGCGAGCGTGTCCCCACCACGTCCCGACCACGAGCCCGATGCCGATCACGCCG
>JACCWY010000217.1 GCA_013697395.1 Chloroflexota bacterium
CTGGATCGGGCCCGGGAGAGCATGACCGCCGAAGCCTTTGCCGAGACCTGGCGTGAGGGCCGTGGGCTGACGCTGGCCGAGGCCCTCGCCGAAGCCCCGGCGCACGACTAGGTACGCTGCCGATGTCCTGGCGCCGCCGGCAGGTGGAGGGTCAACCGTCGCGCGCTGCGGGTCAGCCGTCCGGCGATGGCGAACAGACGACGGCGCAGGGTCTTAATCGTGACCAGCCGCGCACCGCTGCGTCGCCGTACGCCGGCTAACGCGGCTTCAGCCGTCGTCTGGCGGCGCTCAGGGTGCCCGTGCCGCGTGTCCGTTCAACGACGCGGTCGGCCACATAGGCCGCATCGCGTGGCACGCCGAGTATCAGCATCGACGAGAAGGCAAATTGGAAGGGAATGCCGACAAAGTACAGCCCGGGCGCATCTGCCACACCGCGGTACTGTCGTGGCCACCCGTCGGATCCCAGGAGCGGCAGCTTGATCCAGCTGTAATCCGCCTTGAAGCCGGTGCACCACACAACTGTCGCGACATCGAGGACGGTGCCGTCGGCGAGCACCGGTCGGCCATCACTCACACCGGTCGTGCGCGCCGGGTGATGCTTCACGCCGGCGGCAAGTAGATCGGGCATCCGGATGCGCAATAGGGGCCCGCCGCCCTTCCGCACGGCTGGGGCCGCGCGGCGGCCCAGCGGGGTATTGAGCGTCAGCACGTGGCTGAACACGAACTGCAGGACACGCCACATGACCCGGCCGCGGCGGCTCTCCACTGAGAACGGGAGCTGGCCGTGTGCCTTTCCCGACAAATGCGTCTCATGTCCATTGTGCGCCGCCTCGAAGGCGACATCGGCACCCGAGTGACTGAGGCCAACCACCAGGACCGGTCCGTCCGCCAGCTGGTCCGGACGCCGGTAGTCTCGGGAATGAAGCTGCCTGATCTCGGTTCTCAGCAGCGTGGCGAAATCCGGCAAGCGCGGCTCCTGGAACGCGCCCGTCGCGACGATCACCTGCTCACACTCGAACCGCAGTTCCCCCGCGGTGACGACGTATCCGCCCCCGTCGACGGCCATCAATCCATCGACCTTGACGCCGGTGCGGATCGGGAGGCGGCGTTCATCGGCGTATGCGCCGAGATAATCAGCCATCTGATGGCCACTGGGATAGGCGCTGGGCGGTGCGGGAAATGGCATCCCCGGCAAAGAATCGGATCGCGCCGGGCTATACAGGCGCAGGGAGTCCCATCGGTCACGCCACTGGTCACCGACACGGCTGCGCGCCTCCAATACGAGATGTTGAATGCCGCGCCTCGTCAGGGCATCGCTGACTGCCAGCCCGGCCTGCCCTCCCCCGATGACCAGCGCCTCGTGGCGCTCAGGTCGGCGTTCATCCATCGTCTCTGCTGCTTGCCGGCGGGACATGGCGCATTTCCTCCATGGAGAAGTAGAACGACATTCTAGTCAGTCGCATGGTAATCTAAGCGGTATGAACGTCAAGGTGCAGCGGCGTCAGGCGATCGCCGCCGATGCCACCCGCCACACGATCGTCGAGGCCGCGCATACGCTATTCGTCGAGCGCGGATATGTGGCCACGACGATTAATGACATCGCGTCGGCATCTGGTGTCGCCGTCCAGACCGTGTACAACTCCGTCGGGCCCAAGCGGGCGGTCCTGGCCGCCATCCTTGACCACGTGGCGGCCGGCCCGGAGACCCCGACGCCGGTACCGGTGTTCATGCGCCGGAGGGTCGCCGCGACGCGGACCGGACGCGGCGCGGTTCGCGTCCTGGCTGCCTGGTTCGCCGAGGTCCATGGCCGGCTGGGGCCCATGCTCCACGTCATGCGCGATGCCGCAGCGATCGACCCCGAGGTCGCACAAGTCGAGCGCGTCCGCGACGTCCGCCGGTTTCACAACTACCACGAGGCCGCCCGGATCATCGCCGAACGAGGCGATCTTCGCGCCAACCTTCGGCTGGAGGATGCCGCGGCCGTGATCTGGTCCCTCGGCAACGCCGAGATCTATCGCTTCCTGGTGCTCCAGCAGGCCTGGACGCCCGATCATTACCGCCGCTGGCTGGAGCGCGGGCTACGGGACGAGCTCCTGCGCCGATAGGCCCTCCCATGCCGGCAACGTCACTACGCGCAGCATGCCGAGAGGAGCGCGGGCGTCGGTCTGGGTTCCGAAAAGCGCCGATTCGAGCGTGAACCGAGGCTCGGAGAAGAGTGCTGGTACCGCATACCGGATACGCGGGATTCCCTGCCATGCGTCCCACAGAGCGTCACGGTAGGCAAGCATGGGTCACCTGGGACGCATGGGACACGATCGATAAGGGCTCACATAGGGGCTCAGCCAGGACGCGGGGCGGCTTGCGACGAAGCACCCGCGCCGCTCGTCGGGGTGCGAGCGGAAGCAGAAGTGAGAGCCGGCGGCATCAGCTGGAGGTGGGTCGGCGGCAATGATCTCGTCGTCTGCCGCCGCAAGATCCTCCCGAGCGACCTCTCGGAGCACGACGTAGCCGTCATCGGCGAACTGCGCCGCGACGCGGCTGTCTCACACATTCTGGTTCGCCCACTTGACAATAGTTCCACA
>JACCWY010000223.1 GCA_013697395.1 Chloroflexota bacterium
AGGATGAGATGAAGGTTTCTGCGTCCGTGAAGCCCCGCTGCGAGCGCTGCAAGGTCATCAAGCGCTCCGGCGTGGTGATGGTCATCTGCGTCGTCCCCAAGCACAAGCAGCGGCAGGGGTAGGAGGAACGTGGCTCGTATCGCCGGCGTCGACATCCCCCGCGAGAAGCGGGTGATCATCAGCCTCACCTACATCCACGGCATCGGTCCGACCTCGGCGGGCAAGGTCATCGGCGCTGCGAACGTGTCGCCGCACACGCGCGTCCGCGACCTGACCGATGAGGAGGTCAACCGCCTGCGAGAGGTGGTCGATCGCCAGTTCAAGACCGAGGGTGACCTCCGCCGCGAGGTCAGCATGAACGTGAAGCGTCTGATGGAGATCGGGTCCTACCGCGGCCTCCGCCACCGGCGCAACCTCCCCGTCCGGGGACAGCGAACAAAGACGAATGCTCGGCAGCGCCGCGGCGTGAAGAAGACCGTCGGCATCCGCCGCAAGAAGTAACGGGAGTTCCATGGCAGAGCGTAAGCGCGCCAAAGGCAAGAAGCGCGAGAAGAAGAACGTGCCGGTCGGGCACGCGCACATCCAGTCGACGTTCAATAACACGATCGTGACGATCACGGACACGACCGGCAATGTCGTCAGCTGGGGCAGCGCGGGCCTGGTTGGGTTCAAGGGCTCCCGCAAGAGCACGCCCTACGCTGCCGCGCAGACGGCGGAGCTCGCCGCGCGACGCGCGATGGAGAACGGCATGCGCCAGGTCGAGGTCTTCGTGAAGGGCCCCGGCGGCGGTCGTGAGCAGGCCATCCGCTCCCTCCAGGGAGCCGGCCTCGAGGTGACCGCCATCACCGACGTGACCCCCATCCCGCACAACGGCTGCCGCCCGCCCAAGCGGCGCCGGGTCTGAGAGGGGAGTCCACATGGCACGCTACACGGACGCCGTCTGCCGCATCTGCCGCCGCGAGGGGCTCAAGCTCTTCCTGAAGGGCAGCCGCTGCTACTCCCGCAAATGCGCCTTCGAGCGTCGCAGCACACCGCCGGGCATGAACACCATGCGCCGCCGCAAGGTCAGCGAGTACGGGCTCCAGCTGCGCGAGAAGCAGAAGGTGCGCAAGAGCTACTCTGTCCTCGAGCGACAGTTCCGCAACTACTTCGAGAAGGCGGAGCAGCGCACGGGCATGACGGGCGAGAACCTGCTGCGCATGCTCGAGATGCGCCTCGACAACGTCGTCTACCGGATGGGCTTCGCGTCGAGCCGCGCCCAGGCCCGACAGCTCGTCAGCCATGGCCACTTCGCGGTCAACGGCCGGCCGACCAACGTCCCGAGCTTCGGCGTCAAGGTCAACGACCGGATCGATGTCCGCGACAGCCGCCGCAGCCGCGAATACTTCAAGGTCGCCTCCGAGACGATGAAGGCGGCCCAGATCCCCGAATGGGTGAGCGTCGACCCGACCAAGCTGTCGGGCACCGTCCTCGCCGAACCGGCGCGCGAGCAGATGCCGCTCGAGTTCAACGAGCAGCTCGTCGTCGAGTACTACTCGCGCTAGGAGCCAGACCTTTCCATGATCGAACTTGAAACCGCTCTGCCCCAGGCCGCACCCGATCCGCACATCGAGGAGGTGCACGCCGAGGGCAACCTGAGCCGATTCGAGGTGACCCCACTCCAGGAGGGGTACGGCATGACGCTCGGCAACGGCCTGCGTCGCGTCCTGCTCAGCTCGCTGGAGGGAGCCGCCGTCACCGGCATCCAGATCCACGGCGTCTACCACGAGTTCAGCACGATCCCGAACGTCAAGGAGGATGTCACCCAGATCGTTCTGAACGTCAAGAAGCTGCGTCTCCGCTCGTTCGCGCGCCATGCCGTCACGCTGAAGCTGGTCAAGCGCGGAGCCGGCACCGTCACCGCGGCCGACATCGCCGAGTCGGCCGACGTCGAGATCGTCAACCCCGATCTCGTCCTGCTCACGCTCGACTCCGACTCGGGTGCGATCGAGATGGACCTGACCGTCGAGAACGGCATGGGCTACCAGCCGGCCGAGCACACCGAGGAGATGCCCATCGGCGTCGTCCCGGTGGACGCGATCTTCTCCCCGGTGCGTCGCGTCAACTACCAGGTCGAAAAGACCCGCGTCGGCCAGATGACGAACTACGACAAGCTGACCCTCGAGATCGAGACGGACGGCACCACGACCGCGCAGGCGGCGCTGAGCCAGGCGGCCGACATCCTCATCCGAGAGTTCGGCCGCTTCGCGGAGGTCGGGCGTCCGGCCGCCGTCGGAGGCGATGCTGGGGCGGTCCCGCCCAGCGCCAACCTGCTCGACGCGCCGATCGAGGAGCTCGACCTGCCGATGCGGGCCTACAACTCGCTGAAGCGCAACAGCATCACGAAGATCGGCCAGGTGCTCTCGCTCTCCGATGACGAGTTCCTGCGCATGCGGAACTTCGGGCAGAAGAGCCTCGACGAGCTCAAAGAGCGCCTGGCGCTCCGTGGCTTCATTGCGCCCGAGGCAACCTCCATGAGCACCGACGAGTCGGACCTCCCTGCATCGGCCGAGCTCGACGAGGCGGCCGCCGCAGAGCTCGACCGGGAGGCCTAGGCCCAATGCCGCATCGCGTCGCCGGACGAAAGCTCAGCCGCGCGCACGCGCACCGGATGTCGATGCTCGGCAACCTGGCCGTGGCGGTGATCCGCTACGAGAAGGTGAAGACGACCGAGGCCAAGGCCAAGGAGGTTCGGGGCCTCATCGACGGCATGATCACGCTGGCCAAGCGCGGGGACTTGCACGCTCGCAGGCAGCTCGTCAGCAGGATGCCGCACGAGCCACTCATCGTCGAGAAGCTGATGGGCGAGCTGGCGCCGAAGTACGCCGAGCGCGCGTCGGGATTCACGCGGATCGTCAAGCTGGGGCTGCGTCCAGGTGACGCGGCCTCGATGGTCCAGATCGAGCTCGTCTGAGTCGAGACGAGCGAACAACACACCGAACCGATTCGATGGCCGCCGGCGCGCAACGCTGCGCACGGGCGGTGATCGAGTACGACGGGACGGCCTTTGCCGGCTCCCAGGTCCAGCCGAATGCTCGGACTGTGCAGGGAGAGCTGGAAGAGGCGCTTAACAGGCTGATCGGCGAGGAGACGCGAGTCCGCCTCGCCGGACGAACCGACGCCGGGGTGCATGCCACCGGCCAGGTCGTGGCATTCTGCTGGCGGCGCGGCGCGCGTCGTACCCGCAGCCTGCCGGAGCTGCTGCGCAGGCTGAACGCCGCGCTGCCGCCGGACCTGGCCGTACGCTCGCTCCGGCCCGCGAGCCGCGACTTCGATCCGCGGCGGGATGCGCGCTGGCGCGTGTACCGCTACCGGGTCCTCATGAGCGGTGCGCGGAGACCGATGGAGCGCCATCGGACACTCGAGATCGACGAGTCGCTCGACATCGAGGCGATGCGAGCCGCCGCGGCACGCATGCTGGGGGAGCGCGACTTCGGCGCACTGGGCGCAGATGCGCGCGGGCGCACCGTCCGGCATCTCGCCGAGGTGCGCATCACCCGCCGTGGCGAGCTCGTCGAGGTCCGGCTGACGGCGAACGCCTTCCTGCGGCGCATGGTGCGCAGCGTGGTCGCCCTCCTGATGGAGGTCGGACGCGGCAGGCTGGCCCCCGACGCGGTCGACGGGATCCTGTACGTGGGCGCGCGTGCGCTCCACGGGCGGGCCGCACCGGCGCGGGGATTGACGCTCGAGCGAGTGATCTACGCATCAGCCAAGAAATCGAATACGAACGAACCAGGCGCGTCACCAACGAGGGTGGCGCGCAACAACCGCAACCAAGGCAAGCCGGAGAGCTCATAAAACGTGAAGACCTACGCCGTCAAGGCGAGCGAGATCGAGCGCAGCTGGTGGGTCGTCGACGCGACGGGCCAGACCCTCGGCCGGCTGGCGACCCGCATCGCCACCCTGCTGGAGGGCAAGCACAAGCCGATCTACTCGCCGCACCTCGATACCGGCGACCACGTCGTCGTCCTCAACGCGGGAAAGATCAGGGTCACCGGGGACAAGCTGCGGCAGAAGAGCTACTTCCGCCACTCGAACTATCCCGGCGGCCTGCGCGAGGAGAGCCTCGGCACGCTCCTCGAGCGCAAGCCGGAGCTCGTGATCGAGCGCGCGGTCAAGGGCATGCTGCCCCGCAACCGGCTCGGCCGGGCCATGTTCAAGAAGCTGAAGGTTTACAGCGGCGCGGATCATCCGCACCAGGCTCAGCAGCCAACGGCTGTCGAGCTGTAGAAGAGAGGACGATCCGTGAGCACGAACTACGTCTATGGCACCGGCCGGCGCAAGACCGCGGTCGCGCGTGTCCGCCTGCTTCCCGGCGATGGCAGCATCGTCGTCAACGGCAAGCCGGCCACCGAGTACTTCGGTGGCGCGTCGCCGGAGGGCGCGATCCTGCTTCCGTTCCGCGTGACCGACACCGAGGGCCGCTATTCGGCCAGCGTGCTCGTCGCCGGCGGCGGCGTGTCCGGCCAGGCCGGGGCCATCCGCCACGGCATCGCTCGGGCGCTGCTCAGCGCGCACCCCAACGCTCGGGCCGCGCTGCGCGAGGCTGGCCTCCTGACCCGCGACCCGCGGGCCAAGGAGCGCAAGAAGTACGGCCTCAAGCGAGCCCGAAAGGCCCCGCAGTACACGAAGCGCTAACTCGATCGGAGCCCGCCCAGACCCAGGAGCCCCGGCGGGACTGCCGGGGCTCTTTGGTATCATCGAGGCCCTTCGCCGCACAGACGCAGGCACCAATCCATCGTGATCGACGCGATCCGCGAATTCCTCGGTACCTATTTCGGTGGCAGCTGGACGTCGATCATCGACATCGGGCTGGTGGCGTTCGTCATCTACTGGCTCTTCATCCTCATCCGCGGCACGCGGGCGGTGCGGATCGTCATCGGCCTGTCGATCCTGTACCTCGTCTACCTGGGCGCCATCCTGTTCGACCTGAATCTGCTGCGGAGCCTGATGGAGACCGCCGCCGTGGTGGGCCTCTTCGCCGTCGTCGTCGTCTTCCAGCCGGAGCTGCGCCGGGCACTCGAGCAGATCGGTCGCATCGGTTCGGTCAACCGGTTCTTCGTCAGCACCGAGGTCGCGGCCGCCGAGCGGGTGGCACGCGAGATCAGCCGGGCCGCGCGCATCCTCGCCGGCTCACGGCACGGCGCGCTCATCGCGCTCGAGCGTGAGACGGGGCTCCAGGACCTCGCCGCCGAGTCGGGCGTGCCGGTCCACGCGGACCTGCGTGCCGAGCTGCTCGTCACGATCTTCTACCGCGGCACGGCGCTGCATGACGGGGCCGTCGTCATCTCGGGGGAGCAGATCACGTCCGCCGGCGTCCTCCTGCCGCTGAGCCAGAACGTGCTCGACTCGGAACGATATGGGACGCGCCACCGAGCGGCCATCGGCATCAGCGAGCAGACCGATGCCGTCGTCGTCATCGTCAGCGAGGAGACCGGGTCGATCAGCCTGGTCGTGCGTGGACGGATCGAGCGCAACCTGACCGAGGAGCAGCTGCGGCGTCGCATCTTCAGCCTGATCCGTCCGCAGGCCCCGCGCCGGGCCATCCCCTTCATGCGGCGCTCGATTGACGGGCGCTGGCAGGTCGGCGAGCGGCGCGACCAGCAGGACGAGCCGATCGACCCCGAGGCGCGCGTGGTGACCGGCGCCGCCGAAGCGCGAGCGCCGCGGCGTTGAGCTCCTGAGATGAGCATCCTGCTGCGCAACTGGCATCTCAAGCTGTCCGCGGTCCTGCTCGCCACCGTCCTCTACACGGGGCTCGTCTTCTCGGGCTCGTTCGAGGAGGACAGCATCAACGTCCGGGTCAATGGCGTGAATGCGCCGGACAGCTCCATCGTGATGAGTGGGGACCTGGGATTGGTCGAGGTCCGATATCGGGCGTCACAGGACCTGCCGACCACCGTCAGCGAGCAGGCGTTCGCCGCCACCGTCGACCTGTCCGAGTACGACATGGAGCGCGCGCCGGAGCCGCAGGTCCTCGACGTGGTTGTCGAGCCGCTGGTCGAGGGGATCGAGATTCTGAATGTCCTGCCGCCCACCGTCCGCATGGAGATCGATCGGGTGGAAGTGCGGACGGTCCCGGTCGAGGTCGACCCCGGTGAGGTCCCGGCCGGGCTCGAGATCGGGGAGCCGGTCGTCAGCGACGAGGAGGTCCGGGTCCGTGGGCCGGCATCGGTCGTGGGTGCCGTCGACCGGGTCGTGGCGCTCATCCGGATCGACGACTCGGAGATCGACGTCAACCGACCGGTGAATCTCGTCGCGGTCGACGTGCAGGGCCAACCCGTTGGAACCGGCCTAATCGACATCGAGCCTGAGACCGTCTCCGTCCAGGTCGACGTCCGCGCCACCGAGACGACCCAGACCGTCACGGTCCGGCCGGACATCGAGGGAACCCCGGCCCCCGGCTTTGCCCTCGAGTCGCTCGCCGTCGAGCCGGTCACCGTCACGCTGCGTGGGTTGCCGGAAGAGCTCAGCGGCATCCTCGGCGTGTCGACGGAGCCGCTGAGCATCGCGGGATCCTCGGAGGACCAGGTGTTCGAGGCTCAGCTCCAGCTGCCCGACGGCGTCGAGCTGGACGACGGCGAGGAACCGATCGTGACCGTCACCGCGACGATCGGCCCGTCCGTATCGAGCCGGACGTTCGTGGTCGGGGTCATCTGTGCGGGAGCGGGTGAGAACGAGTGCATTCCTGCCATCGATCAGCTCACGATCACGCTGAGCGGGCCAGGCGGCGCGCTGTCGGCCCTCGGTCCCGGTGACCTGACCCCGACGGTGGACGCCAGCGGCCTGGCGCCGGGGACCTACGACCTGGCGCCGTCGATCGGCGCGTTGCCCGGCGGCGTGGAGCTCCTCAACATCACGCCGGGAAGCGTGTCGGTCACGGTCAACGCGCCGGCCACGCCCACACCCACGCCCACCCCAGCGCCGTAGATGGGGAGACGCTTCGGCACCGACGGGATTCGCGGCGTGGTCGGGTCTGACATCACGGCCGCCCTCGCCCTCGACCTCGGCCGAGCGGTCGCCCATCGGTTCGGCGAGCCCGGGTCGAGCGTGCTGATCGGACGCGACACGCGGCGTTCGGGGGAGATGCTGAGCGCGGCGTTGAGCGCCGGGATCACGACCACCGGCGTGGACGCGGTCGACCTCGGCGTGGTGACCACGCCGTGCCTGGTGCATGCGTCGGGCGAGGAAGGGTTGCCGGCCATCATGGTCTCGGCCTCGCACAATGCCGCGCCGGACAACGGGCTCAAGGTCGTGATCGACGGTCGCAAGGCCGTCGCTGCGGAGGAGGATACGCTCGAAGAGCTCCTCGACGACCCGTCGGCGATCGGCCACCGACCGAACGCCGAACTGGGCCGGGTGCGCTCGGATCGAGGTGCGGCCGCCTCGTATCAGCGGCACCTGGCAGACATCGCCGGCGATGCGTTCGAGGGGCTCCGGCTCGCGATCGATTGCGCCAACGGGTCGGCCAGCCAGGTCGCCCCGGAGCTGTTCCGTGCCCTCGGCGCGGAGGTGACCGTCCTGTTCGACGCGCCCGACGGCACGAACATCAATCGTGGCTGCGGATCGACCCATCCCGAGCGGCTGGCCGAGACCGTATCGGCGGCCGGGCTCGACCTCGGCCTCGCCTTCGACGGGGACGCCGACAGGCTGATCGCGGTCGACGAGCGCGGCGGGCTGGTGGACGGCGACGCGGTGATGGGGATCTGCGCGCTCGCCCGGCTGGCGGACGGCACGCTCCGCAACAACCTGTTGGTGGTCACCGTCATGAGCAACGGCGGCCTCGACCGGGCCGTGCGTGCAGCGGGAGGCAGGATGGTCCGGACCCCGGTCGGCGATCGGCACGTCTTCGAGGCGATGGAGCGTGACGACGCGGTCCTGGGCGGCGAGCAATCCGGACATATCATCTTTCGCGACCGCGCGACCACCGGCGACGGGCTTGTGACCGGCATCGAGCTCGTCCGCGCGCTCCGTTCGTCGGGCCGGCCCCTTTCGGAGCTCGCCGGCCGGATTCCGAGGCTGCCACAGGTGGTGATAAACTCGGTCGTCAGCCGCCGGGACGAATGGCAGGCAGACCCTGAGCTCAGCACGGCCATCGAGCGTGCCACGACCGAGCTGGGGGACCGCGGACGCATCCTCGTTCGTCCGTCTGGCACCGAGCCCAAGATCAGAATCATGGTCGAGGGCGACGAGGCCGCCGAGATCGAACGGATCGCCCGCGAGCTCGCAACGCTCGCCGCGGCACGACTGAACTGAGGAGATCACATGTGCGGCATCGTCGGATACGTCGGGCCGCGTAACGCCGCCCCAATCCTGCTCGAGGGGCTGAGACGCCTCGAGTACCGCGGCTACGACTCGGCTGGCATCGCCATCCTGACCGGCGGCGGCGACGTCTTCATCGAGAAGAAGGCCGGCAAGCTCACGAACCTGACCGACCACCTCAACGGTGACGCGCCGGCCGGACATCCGGGCATTGGCCATACCCGCTGGGCGACGCACGGCCTGCCCAACGACGCGAACGCCCACCCGCACACCGATTGCAGCGGCAAGCTGGCGCTCATCCACAACGGCATCATCGAGAACTACGCCGAGCTCAAGGTCCGGCTCATCGCGGACGGCCATCGGTTCACCTCCGAGACCGATACGGAGGTGCTGGCGCACCTGATCGAGACGAGATACGTGGGTGACCTGGTCGAGGCGGTCCGCGCGGCGCTGAACGAAGTCCGCGGGGCGTATGCCATCGGGGTCATGCACACGGAGCATCCGGACCGGATCGTCGGCGCCCGCATGAATGTGCCGCTCATCGTGGGACTCGGCTCCGGGGAGGGCTTCCTGGCCAGCGACGTGCCGGCCATCCTGGAGCACACGAAGAACGTCGTCATCCTGCAGGAGGGTGACATCGCCGATGTGACGCCGGGGGGGACCCGCATCGTGACGCTCGACGGAAGCGAGGTGCTGCGCGACGTCACCGAGATCCACTGGACCATGGACGCCGCCGAGAAGGGCGGGTTCGCGCACTTCACCCTCAAGGAGATCTACGAGCAGCCCCACGCGATCCAGGAGTGCCTGCGCGGCCGGGTCGATCCCTCCGGCAAGGTGCACCTGCCCGAGCTGGATGGCATCGAGGAGCGCCTGCGCGACATCGATCGCGTGTATGTCGTCGGCTGCGGAACGGCGAGCTATGCGGCGCAGGTCGCGGCCTACCTGGTCCAGGACTGGGTCGGGATCCCGGCCTCGATGCAGATCGGGTCGGAGATGCGCTACAGCCCGCCGCCGATCAATGCGCGGACGCTCGTCATCGGGGTCAGCCAGTCTGGCGAGACCGCCGATACCCTGGCTCCGCTCAAGCTGGCCGAGGAGCGCGGAGCCCTGGTCGTGGTGGTGACGAACGTCGTCGGCAGCGCAATCTCGCGCGAGGCCGACGCCGTCTGCTATCTCCAGGCGGGTCCCGAGATCGCCGTCGCCAGCACGAAGGCATTCGTGACCCAGGTGCTCGTCCTCCAGATGGTGGCGCTGCACCTGGCGCGGCTGCGGGAAACCCTGAGCGAGAACCGGCTCCGGACGTTCGGCCAGGCGCTGCGCAGCCTGCCCCGCCTCGCCGCCGAAACGCTCCAGCTGGCGCCGCAGATCAAGAAGCTCGCCCTGCGACACGCGAACGTGCGTGACTTCATCTTCATCGGTCGCGGTGTCGGCTTCCCGATCGCGATGGAGGGCGCGCTCAAGCTCAAGGAGCTCAGCTACGTTCACGCCGAGGGCTATGCCGCCGGTGAGCTCAAGCATGGGCCGATCGCGCTGCTCGACCCGCAGACGCCGCTCGTCGCGATCGCCACGAAGGGCGCCATCTACGAAAAGGTCGTGAGCAACGTGGCCGAGGCGCGGGCGCGCTCCGCCCCGGTGATCGCCATCGCGACGGCTGGCGACGAGCAGATCGACCGGTACGCGCAGGACGTGCTGTACGTGCCCGAGACTCCCGAACAGGTCAGCCCCGTGATCGCGGTGCTTCCGCTCCAGCTATTCGCCTACGAGGTCGCCGTCGCTCGCGGGACCGACGTCGACCAGCCGCGCAACCTGGCCAAGTCGGTCACCGTCGAATAGCGCGCCACAGCCGTCCTTGATGAGCCGCCACGAGATCGGGATCGACCTGATCGACATCGATCGTATCCACGCCATCCTGGGCCGCTTTCCGGACCGCTTCCGCCTGCGCGTCCTGACCGACAGCGAACAGCGTTACTGCGGACGCCGGGTCGAGCGCATCGCCGGGCGCTGGGCGGCCAAGGAGGCGATCAGCAAGGTGCTCGGCCTCGGCGTGCGCGGCGTGGGCTGGCGCGAGATCGAGATCCTGCCGAATCGGGCCGGCGCGCCGCAGGTCCAGCTGCACCGCCGTGCCGCGCGCCGCGCCGAAGCGATGGATCTCGACGAGGTGACCGTCTCGATCTCGCACGAGCGACACATGGCCGTGGCTGTGGCCGTGGCCCACCGGCGCCACGCGTGAGGCGCTCGGCATGAGCGAGCCATCGGTCCGGTCGCTCACGCAGCGCTGGGTGGCGGAGCACCTTGCGCCGCGACCTGAGCGGGCGCACAAGGGAGACTTCGGGCGCCTCATGGTGGTCGCCGGATCGGTCGAGTACCCGGGGGCCGCCATGCTGACCGGGCTCGGGGCCATGCGGGCCGGCGCGGGCCTCGTGACCGTTGCCGCAGCAGCGTCGGTTGCGGATCGGCTCGCCGGCATCGTCCCGGAGCTGACGTGGATGGTCCTCGACGAGGAGGCACCCGGAC
>JACCWY010000230.1 GCA_013697395.1 Chloroflexota bacterium
AGCGCGATGGCCAGGAGTCGCAGCGCCAGCCCGGCGCCGTTCAGGAGCGTTTCGGAGCCGATGCGGAGCGCTCCGATGGCAATGGCGGGCGGACCAAGCTGCTCCGCCGCGAACACGACGTTGACGATCGCGATCGCGACCGCGACCACGCCGACCAGCCACGCGCGGCCGAGGAGGGCACCGACCGGGATGCCCGCCGCCGGCAGCAGGGCAACCAGCGCAGCCAGGACCAGCGCCGCGGTCACGCCATCGAGGGAGGCAAAGAGCGCTATCAGCAGGATCAGCGCCGCCACCAGCTTCGCGACCGGGTTGGCACGCGCCAGTGGGGCGCCGGGGTCGGGGATGATCGGAGTCACGAGCCGCATCAGCGGGCGGCCCCCAGCTGGAAGGTTCGGTCGGCGAGGGCTTGGACGAATGCGCGGTCGTGGGAGACGAAGCAGAGCGCCCGCCCGCCATCGCGCAATGCGGCAAGGAGATGGAGCAGCTCGCCCCAGGTTCGTCGATCCTGGCCGAACGTCGGCTCGTCCAGCACGAGCAGCCGCGGCGCGGTCGCCAATGCCGTCGCGACCGACAGGCGCCGCTTCTCACCGCCCGAGAGGGTGAAGGGATTGGCCTCCGCCAGGTGCGACAGGCGCAGGCGCGCCAGCAGATCGTCGGCGCGACGCCGTGCGTTGGCGTCATCGACGCCGATCCGTCGGGGCCCCAGGAGCAGCTCCTCGCGCACCGATGCCGTCAGGAACTGGTGCTCGGGGTCCCCGAACACCGTCCCGACACGACGGGCCAGGTCGCGGGCTGGCCAACGCGCGATCGGCTCATGCCCACGCCCGGCGGCGAGCGCCTCGCCCGAGATCACCGATCCGGGGCGCGGGCGCAGCAGCCCTGCCACCAGCATCGCCAGCGTCGACTTGCCGCTCCCGTTGGGCCCGACGATTCCGAGGGCCTCGGCCGACCGCACGGTGAGGTCGACGTTGCTGACGGCGTCGACGGTTGCGCCGGGATAGCGGAACGTGGCGTGCTCGGCGATGACGAGGGTCTCGGTCGCTGGCCGGTCCCGACGTGGCGGCGCGGCCGGCGGGCGATCCGGGATCCACACCCCCGCGTCGGCCAGGCGGCCTGCGTCGTCGCGGAAGACGTCGCGCGGTGACCCGTCGGCGAGGACGCCACCACCGCCGGCGATGACGACCACCCGATCGATCAGCGGCAACGACTCGTCCACCCGGTGCTCGACGAGGACGAGGGTCGCGCCCAGGCGTTCCAGCACGCGCGCGAGCACGGCGCGCACCTCTGTCGCGCCGTCCGGATCGAGGTTGGCCGTCGGCTCGTCCAGCATGAGCAGCCCCGGCCGCAATGCCAGCGTGCCGGCCAGCGCGAGGCGCTGCTGCTCCCCGCCCGACAGCGCATGGGTCGGCCGATCGCGCCCGTACGGAAAATCGACGGCCGCGAGGGCCGCATCCACGCGGGGCCAGATGCCATCGCCGGGAACGCAGCGGTTCTCGAGGCCGAAGGCGATGTCGTCTCCCGCTCGGCCCATGATGATCTGTGACTCGGGGTCCTGGAAGAGGAGTCCGGTCCGATCGCGCGCCTCGCGCGGATCGCGCCCGTCGACGAGGAGCTCGCCCTCGGTGTCGACGACGGACGGATCGACCAGGCCCGCGAGCGCCGTCAGCAGCGTCGACTTGCCCGCTCCCGACGCGCCGAGCAGCAGCACTCGCTCGCCGGCATCGATCGTCAGGTCCAGGCCGCGTACCGCCCACTCGCGACGTCCGGGATGACGCAGGCCCCAGCCTCGGGCCTCGATGCGTGCCGGCCGCGTCCCGTCCGCCATTGCCGGCCCATTGTGGTGGCTCGCCGCGTCACACCTCGCGCTGATCGCGCCCCGCCGCGAAGTCGCGCAGCACGCCGGTGGCGACGAGCGCACCGAGGAGAAGCCACCCGCCGACGCCCGCCACGAGCGCGCCGCTCGCGACCGAAGCGATGCCATAGACGCCCCACACCGCGACGTCCGCGTCGGGGTAGTAGACGAGAACGTCGTGCGGCGTCGCGAACATGCCCGACAGGGCGCCGGCCAGGACTGCGAACGGCAGCGTCCAGCGCCGGTACAGGCCGATGGCGAAGCCCAGCTCCGCGCCCGCGCCCTGGATTGCCCCCGATACGAGGGCGTCGGCCCCGTACGGAGAGCCGAGCAGGACCGAGACGGCGGCAGACACCAGCCCACCGAAGAATGCCGCGCCGGGCCGCCGCACGATCAGGCCGACGAGGACTGCGGGCAGCAGCCATAGCCCGTTCATGATCGCCTGGGCGGGTGGCAGGAATGCGAAGGCCGGCACGGTGGCGGCGGCGAGCCCGTTCCACGCCAGGAACGCGACGCCGAAGGCGACCGCGACGGCCGCGGCCACGACGATGTCAACGATGCGCCAGCCGCCGCCGGGGCCGGTGGCGGGTGTGGTCATGTGCCCTCTCCTCTCAGCGCGGTCTCGACGACGAGGAGCGTCCCACGCTCGAGATGGACCGACGCGGGCGCCCTCGCGACCTCGTTCGAGAGGCCGCGCGAACGCCCCATCCGCAGCAAGGCCCCCTCGAGCGGCCAGCGCAGTCCGTCGGTCGTGACGCCGGCCGCGTCGCCGCCGACCGGCAGCAGCGTCACGACGTCGTGCACGGCCCCACCGAGGTCGAGCGACGAGCCCCCGTGGAGCGCGCGCACCTGGGTCTTCCCCCGCACGGCGCGGAGGTCGCGTCCGGCCAGTGCCGGGTCCGCCAGCAGCAGGACGTTGGCGAGCCCGTGGTCGACGCGAGACCCGCCGAAGGCCCCCAGCAGCACGACCTCGGTCGCTCCCGCCGCCCAGGCGGCCTCGACGGCCAGCTCCGTGTCGGACGCCTCCTTGTCGGCCGGATGGTGCTCGACCACGACGCCCGCGTCGGCGATGCGGTCGACGAGCGACGGCTCCACCGAGTCGAGATCCCCGATGAGCCGATCCGGCCGGCGCCCCAGCCGCTCGAGCGAGCGAGCACCACCGTCGGCCGCGAAGACGAGGCCCGCACGGTCGAGCCATGCCGAGTCCATCGGGTCGAGGTCTCCGGACGCCACGACGACCACCTTCATCGGCTTCCTCCGCATCTGCCCCGGAAGCGACGAACGGCGCGCCCGGGCATCGAGACTCGTGGGGGCGCCGCGGCGGGCTGCTTCGACTTCCTTCGCCGGCATGACCCGGATCAGGTTCGAGGGTCAGCGGACGCCGCGGCGTCCACACTCTCAGCGCTGTCGCGCTCCCCTGTCGTTTCTGGAACTGTCCGTCCAGCCTAGCACGCCACCTAGAATCGGTCGATGCACCCGAACGTCGCTCGCATCGTGGAGACGGCCCGCGCCGCCGGCCTCGAGATCGAGGTCACGCGTTTTCCGGAGGGCACGCGTACCGCCGCCGACGCGGCCCGGGCAGTGGGGTGCACGGTCGCCCAGATCGTCAAGTCGCTCGTGTTCATGGCCGATGGGACGGCCGTGGTCGCGCTCGTCTCCGGCGCGAACCGGGTCGATGCGGCGAAGCTCGCGGTGGCGGTCGGTGCCGGCGCGGTGCGGCGCGCGGACGGGGACGAGGCGCGCTCGGCCACCGGCGTGGCGATCGGCGGCGTGCCGCCGTTCGGGCATGCACGCCCGATCGCGATCGTCGTCGACCGAGATCTGATGATGCACGACCGCGTGTGGGCCGCCGCCGGTCTGCCGGACGCCGTGTTTCCCATCGGGCCCGACGCCCTCGTGTCGGTCAGCGGCGGCCGGGTGGCCAACCTGGCCGAGTCGCCCACGGGCTGAGGCATGCCGATCGGGTTCGCATTCGCGGGTCTCGTCGTCGCCGGGATGCTGCTCGCGGTGGTCTCCCTGATCGGTCTGCGCGCGGCGGGAGCGCGTCCGAACGTCGGTCGGCGACTGGCCGGCCCACCCCAGGTCAAGGTCGGACGCCTGCTGTCGGATGGCGCACTCCCCGAGCGAGCGGTCCGCGTTTCCGGTCGGGTCCGCTGCCGCGACCCGCTCGAGATGGGCGGCGGCGAGCGCCTGGTCGCCTTCCATCGCGACGTCGAGGTCCTGGTCGGGACCACGTGGCGCAGCATCGAGCGGCTGCGCGAGACCCGCTCGTTCGACCTGTGGGATCACGATGGCTCGCTGCCGGTCGATCCTGCGCAGGCAGCGGAGCCCCTCGTCGTCATTCCCAAGGTCTGGCGTGGCGCGGCGGCCGAGCTCGAGGAGCCGCACGCCTCGGCCGTCGCCCGACTCGTGGAGCGCAACGGACCCGCCACGGAGGCGCGGGCGATCACGCGTGTCATCAACGTGACCGATCACCTCCTGATCCTGGCTCGTGCGAAGCGAGACGGGGCCGGCCGCGCCTTCCTCGAGCCGCCCGAGGGCGGCTACCTCATCACGAACATGGAGCTCGACGACGCGATGCGGCTGCTGGGAGGGCGCAATCGGCGCCTCGTGACCCTCGGCGTCCTCGGTCTGGGCGTCGCCGTCGCGCTCCTCGCCGTCGGCGGCATCGGCGCATTCCTGAGCGCGCTGCTCTCCTGAAGATGGGCGGGGGTACGGGGCCGACCCGTACGAACGAGCGACTCGCGCTGCCGACCCACCGTTTCTAGCATCGGCTGCACGGCACCTACCGAAAGCTCCATCTGGATCCGAGCTCGGTGGACCGATGAATGGATCGTCGATGACACGAGAGGCACAGGACGCCCTGCTCAGCGTGGCTCAGGCCGCGCTGCTTCTCGGCGTGCATCCGAACACGATCCGCTCCTGGACCGATGCCGGCCGGCTGACGGCGTATCGGATCAATGCACGCGGCGACCGACGGTTCCGGCGTGATGACGTCGAACGACTCCTCGTCGAGGGTGGTGCCCGGGCCGTGGATCCCGCTCCGGCGGCGGCGGATGGTGCCGTCAAGGGCTCCGAGCTCGGGATCTTCGAGCGTCTGTCTGCCAGCATGGCGGCCAGCCCGTCGCCCTCCTCCGTGGCACGAGCACTGGTCGAGGCCCTGCGAACGGAGGGCCACGTCGATCGCGCGGCCGTCTACCTCGCCACCGACGAGACACTCGAGCTCGTCGCGCACGCCGGCTTCGATCAGACTCCGCCCGCCGACCGCCCGCTGTCGGATGGGCCCATGACCAGCGACGGTCCCGATCGCGAGGTCCTCCTGGTCGCCCGCTCCGGAACGGTTGGAGCGCTCATCCTCGATGCGGCGTCCCTCGAGCGCATGTCTCCCCTGTTCGTACGCGCCGTCACGTCCAGCGTGGCGGCGGCAGTCGCGAGCGGACGGTTGCTCGTTCGTGCCCGCCGCGAGGTCCGGCGTGCGCGGGCGCTGCGATCGGTCACCAAGGAGCTGACCGGCACCCTGGATCTTGGCTCGCTGCTCGGCGAGGTCGTCGAGCTCACGCGCTCGCTGTTCGAGGCGGACAAGGCCGGCCTGTGGCTGCTCGGGAACGGCGCGCATCCGTTCGAGCTCGCCGCGCACCACGGCCTGGGCGATGCGTTCATCTCACGGGTCAACGACCTCAGTGCCGGGGACGACACGATCGGGACGCGCGCAATCCGCGAGCGGCGCTCCTGCTGGGTCCGCGATGCGCCGAACGAGGCAATCGGCCTCATGGCGGAGGCGTACGCCTCCGAGGGCATCGATACCGCCTGCCTGGTCCCGCTCATCGGCGCAGACGAGCCGCTCGGCCTGCTCGGCCTCTACCATCGCCGCGATCATCCGTGGCCCGGCGACGAGGTCGCGCTGCTCCAGGCCTTCGCCGACCAGGCTGCCGTCGCCATCCAGAACGCGCGCCTGTACCGCTCGGTCGGCATGCAGGCGGCCCGCATGCAGTCGATCCAGGACCTCTCGGCGCGGCTGAACCGGCTGACGGATGTGCGCGCCATCGCCGAGGCCATCGTGGCCGAGGCCTCGACACTGGCCCAGTACCACGACATCCGCATCTACGAGGTCGATTGGGAACGGCGCGTGTGCCACCCGATCGCCTTCACGCGCGAGATGCTGGAGGGTGACCCGGCCGATGCCGAGGAGCTCCTGCGCGTCGAGATCGGGGAGGGTTTCACCGGCTGGGTCGCCGAGCACGGCGAACCGCTGCTGATCAACGACGCGATCGAGGATGAGCGCGGCAAGACGATCGACGGAACCGAGGACGTCCCCGAGTCGATGCTGGTGGTCCCGATGCTCTACGAGGGCCGAACGATCGGCGTCATCGTTCTCAGCCAGCTCGGCTTCAACCGCTTCAGCAACGACGACCTCCAGACCGTCAGCATCTTCGCGGGCTACGCCGCACAGGCGATGGCGAATGCCACGACCTATGGCCAGCTGGTCGCGCAGTCGACCGAGCTGGCGCAACGCGCCGAGTCGCAGCGCCATCTGCTCGAGACCAACGAGCGACTGCTCGGCACGCTCGACCAGGCCGACGTGCTCGAGACGATCGCCGACGGCCTGCGCGGAGTGGTCGCCTACGACAACCTGTCCATCTACCGGACCGATCACCAGCGCCAGGCGATGGTCCCGGTGCTCACCCGTGAGCAGCACGCGGAGGAGGTGAGCAGCTATGTCATCCCGTTCGGCCGCGGCCTCATGGGCTGGGCGGTCGAGCACGCGCAGCCGATCCTCGCCAACGACGCGTTGAGCGATCCACGGGCCCTGCAGATCCCCGGCACGCCGCCCGACCCCGAAGCGGTGGTCGTCGTCCCGCTCATCGCCGACGGTGAGGTGCTCGGTGCCCTGAACACGTCGCGCGTCGGCGGCGAGGGGGTGCATTTCAGCGAGAGCGACTTCGAGCTGATCCAGCTGTTCGCCGCGCAGGCTTCGATCGCGTTGCGCAACGCGGACGCGCACCACGCGATGAGCCAGCGAGCCGAGACGGATGCGCTGACCGGGCTGGCCAACCACGGAATCTTCCAGCGGGAGCTCGGCCTGCTCATCGATGCGACCCAGGGCGGTCAGCCAGGTGCGCCGCGTCGGCTTGCCGTCCTGATGATGGACCTCGACTCATTCAAGGCCTACAACGACCGGTACGGCCACCCCGCCGGCGATGCGCTCCTTCACGAGACTGCGACGGCGATTCACGGAGCGTCGCGTTCGGGCGATCGGGTCTTCCGATACGGGGGGGACGAGTTCGCGCTGATCCTTCCCGGTGCGAGCGTGGCCGAAGCGGCACGCGTTGCCGAGCGGATCCGGTCGGCGGTGGCCGCGCTGACGGCGACCGAGCCGGCACCGGTCACGATCACCATCGGCGTCGCCGGCCTGCCGAGCGATGCCGACGACCGAGCGAGCCTGATCGCGGCGGCCGACACCGCCCTGTATTACGGAAAGCGGGCCGGGGAGGATCGCGTGCAGCGAGCGAACCAGCTGCCGCGCGACGTCGTCGACCTGCGTGGCACGCTCGACGATCTCGCACGAGCAGCGCTCCGCGATGGCGACGATCCCCTTGCCGTCGAGCACCTGGTCGAGCGCGCCACCAAGCTGTCGGGCGTCTTCCATGACGAGGCCGACGCCGTCAGCGCGGCGGTCCTGACCGTGACGCGCGCATTGGCAGCGGACCGCGCGGGCACCGGCCGAGACTCGGGACGCGACGCCGCGCACAGTGACCGGGTCGGCAGGCTCGCGGTGCGGGTCGCCGAGCGGCTCGGGCTGCGTGCCGACGAGGTGCGAGCGCTCGAGCTGGCCGGTCGCCTCCACAACCTCGACGACCGAGCCGTGGCCGAGCTGAGCG
>JACCWY010000243.1 GCA_013697395.1 Chloroflexota bacterium
CCCGAACCGATGCGATCAGCTCCACCGCCCCCACGCCGAGGGACTCGCGCGCGCCGGTGACGCCGAACAGCGGCACGACGTACACGAACCCGGTCGAGGCCACGATCGCCGCATCCACGCGCTCGGCCGGCGTGTTCGGGGCCACGAGGAACGACATCGCCAGCCCGCATGCGGCTGCAAGCCGCTCCAGCCGGGGCGCGGCACCTGCCGGCAGGTCGGGCACGATCAGACCGTCGGCGCCGGCTTCACGCAGCGAGCGGAGCGTCGCGTGCTCCCCGTCAGCCAGCAGCGGGTTGAGGTAGGTCATCACCATCAGCGGCTGGGCGTGCCCGCGTGCGCGAAGCCGTGCCACCAGCCCACGTGCCGACGGGAGGCCGCCCCCACCGGCGAGGGCCGCTCGACCCGCCTCGGCGATGGTCGGCCCATCGGCCATCGGGTCGCTGAAGGGAACGCCGATCTCCAGCATGTCGGCTCCGGCCTCGAGCGCGGCCTCGGCGGCCGCGAGCGCATCGGCCTCGGACGGATACCCGGACAGGATGTACGCGATGAGGGCCGAGCGGCCCTCGGTCGCGACCGACCCGAACGAGGCGCGGATGCGGCCGGCGCCGTTCACGATCCGTCGAGCTCGCGCTCCAGGATGCCCAGGTCCTTGTCGCCGCGGCCCGACAGGTTGACGAGCACGTGCGCGTCGGGGTCGAGCGCGGGGAGCATCGCCAGGACGGCGGCCAGGGCATGCGCCGATTCCAGCGCCGGGATGATGCCGCACGTCCGCGCGAGCCACTCGGTGGTCGCGAGGGCCTCGGCATCGGTGGCGCGGAGCACCTCGAGGCGGCCGGACTCGGCCAGGGCGGCGAGCTGCGGGCCGACGCCTGGATAGTCCAGCCCGGCCGAGACCGAGTGCGGCTCGACGACCTGCCCCGCCCCGTTCTGGGTGAGCATCGTGAAGGCACCGTGCAGGATGCCGGGCGCGCCCAGCCCCAGCGAGGCGGCGTTGTCACCCAGGGCATCCCCGCGGCCGCCGGCCTCGACGCCGATCAGCCGCGCGGCGGTGTCGAGGAACGGCCGCATGATCCCGATCGCGTTGCTCCCGCCACCGACGCAGGCGACGACCGCATCCGGCACGCGCCCGATTCTGTCACGGAGCTGGGCCCGCGCCTCCCGTCCGATGATCTCCTGCAGCGTCGCGACCATCTCCGGGTACGGATGCGGCCCCGCGGCGGACCCGAGGATGTAGAAGGTCGACCCGACGTTGGCGACCCAGTCGCGCAGGGCCTCGTTCAGGGCGTCGCGAAGCGTGCCGTTGCCGGTGGCCACCGGGCGCACCTCCGCTCCCAACAGCCCCATGCGTCGAACGTTCGGCGCCTGGCGCTCGATGTCGGTGCTGCCCATGTACACGACGCACTCGAGCCCGAGCAGCGCGCACGCGCTGGCCGTCGCGACCCCATGCTGCCCGGCCCCGGTCTCGGCGATGATCCGCGGCTTTCCCATGCGGGCCGCCAGCAGCGCCTGGCCGACGGCGTTGTTGATCTTGTGCGCCCCGGTATGGGCGAGATCCTCCCGCTTGAGCCAGACCGATGCCCCCCGTCCTCCTCGTTCGGCCAGCGCGGGCGCCGGGATCGCGAAGATCGGGGTGGGGCGGCCGGTGAAGTCGCGGTGCAGCCGCCGCAGCTCGCCGCGATATCCGGGATCCCGGCGCGCCGATCTCCACGCCGCCTCGAGCTCCTCGAGCGCCGGCATCAGCGTCTCGGGCACGAAGCGGCCGCCGAAGCGGCCGAAGCGGCCGTGTGCGTCGACCCGATCCCCGCCCGCGGGCTCGCGCCGCGCGTTGCGGACGAACGCGCCGATGCGCGCCGGATCGCTCACGTCGTCACGCTCGAGCCCGCTGGCAGCGTCGACCAGCGCCGGCCGGGCGGCGCGCACGGTGGCTGCGACGTTCTCGGGTCGGAGGCCACCCGCGAGTCCAACAGGCACGATGCGGCCGAGCCGTCGGGCGACACCAATCGGTGCGTTGGCG
>JACCWY010000244.1 GCA_013697395.1 Chloroflexota bacterium
GGCCACCTCGACCTCATGAATCCCAACGACGCCCATGAAGAACGTGGATGGCGAAGACTCGGTATCGACCTGGACGCCCTGGGCCAGTGCGGGGATGGGATCGGCGTCGGTGACGTCACCCATGACGATCTCCTTGCCAACGACGGCCGGATCGGGGCGCACGTATACCGCGGACCACTCGCAGCCGTCGGCAGCGATGCAACCGTTGGCTAGCAAGCTGGCGTCGACCGCGTCATACACCTCGGGGCCCGTGCGGCCGCCGTCCAGGTAGTGATCGGCGATCACTTTCGTGCCTGCCATTGCGCTCAGGTCCGATGCGTTCTGGAGGTTGCGACGCTCGCGAAAGCCGACGCCGGTGTCGATCACGAGGCCGACCATGGCGATGAAAACGAAGATGCCGGCAGCGACGATGACCAGGATTTGGCCGCGCTCCTCCCGGCGCCTGACAATTCGGTTGTACATTGGATGATTCCCTTTCCGGATGAGTCCACTTAGTCCCTTAGAGGAGGGCGGGGCTGCCGACATCCGCCAAGCCCGCATACTGTTCATCAGTTGTTGACCAGCACTTCCGACCGTGCGTTGAGCTGGAGCGTGCCCACGATCTGACCAATGATGGGGGTGATCATGTCCAGGTCCGCCTCCGTGGTCACGATGACGAGGTCTTCACCGTTGCCCGTGCAGCCAAGGGCGAAGGTCTGGGGTACGCAGGTCACGGTCACGGTCGGGTTCGGCACCCCCTCCAGCCGGTCAAGCACCCAGTCCTCGACGGCGGCCCTCGAGGCGTCGTCGTAGGAACGGGCCTGCACCGAGCCGTACCGGGCGCCATCCCGCGCCGCCTCGGCGAGCGAGTTGTTCACGAACACGGCACGGCCGAGGTCGACGAGGCCGAAAATCACGAGCAGAAAGATCGGAATGACGAGCGCGAACTCGACCAGGGCCTGACCACGCCCACGGTTGCGCCGCATGCGTTTGTTCATTTCAGTTGTCCACCGAGACAGTCGTCGTCAGGCATGGTCGAACCGCGCCCACCGCGATCGACTGGCTCGCGACGTCGTAGTCGTTGTTCGGCGGTCGGACGGCGCTGAAGTTGGTAGCACTGAACCCGGCCGTCGACCAGCGGCCCTGTGCGACCGTGATCTTCACTCCCGTCATGATCGGGACGGTGCACTGAGCCGCTGGGGTCGGTGTGGGCGCACTCGTCGGGGTGGCGGTCGGAACGGGCGTAGTCGTGGGCCCAGGCGTCGGGGTGGCCGTCGGCACCGGTGTCGGTGTGGCGGTCGGCGCCGGCGTCGGCGTCGCTTGAGGAGTATTTGACACCGTGATCGTCTGAGTGAGGCAGACGCCAACGGTGCCCGGTGCGACACTCTGCCATGTGGCGTCCTGCCCGTTCGGACCGATCTTCGTCAGGTTCGACGCCTGGAATCCGGCGTCGACGGACCAGACCGTCGCGGCGTCGCCCAGCCTGGTCGGCCCAAGCGTGAAGTCCGGGACTGTGCAGGTGCCCGGCTCAGGAACGGGTGTGGCGGTTGGAGTCGGGAAAACGACCGGTACGCCCCCAGTCTCGAACGACGTGAGGACAACCGCGCTCGACTCCGATGTCAGCGTGATGCTGCTGCCGACGATGTCCGACATGATCGGCGTGATGAGGCCGAAGGGCACCTGGGTACGGACGTAATACAGGTCGCCGTCCTCGCAGTCGGCCAGCGCCTTACCCGGGCCGGTGAAGACCGTGGTGTTCGGATCGAAGCACTTCGCCTGAAACGTGCTCAGGGCGATGCCGTCGAGCTCAGCCTCCACGCGTGCCTGGACGTTGGCAGGATCGTTACAACCGGTCGTTGCATCCGTGGCGCACTCGGGGTCTCTTGCGCCGAAGAACGCGCCTTCCTTGACGGCATTCTCGAGCGAGACCGACGTGAAGTACGCACGTCCGAGGTCAATTGCGCCCGCGACGAGGAGGAGGAGGACGGGAAGGACGAGTGCGAACTCGACGAGGCTCTGCCCGCGGCGCCGTGGATGGCGGAGGCTGGGGAGTCGCGAGAGAACTGTCTGAAAAAGACGCACGTTCGTTTCCTGTGTTGACTTGCTTTGGCATCGTACGGACCGGACCTTGCCAGCCACCTTGCACCGTGACGCACGCGCGCCGGCCTCGGATGGTACTTCGGTACCGCTCTCGTGCTCATCTCGCCGTTACGATGACCTCCGATGAGCTCATTTCACCGAGTCGAGAACGTCACGCGGCGCACCGTCGTGGGCGAGCGGGTCCGTGTCGCGCGCTCCACGAAGGACCGGACGGTTGGCCTGCTGCGGACACCGAGGCTGGAGGACGGCGAGGGACTCTGGATCGAGCGGTCTCCATCGATCCACATGTTCTTCATGCGGTACGCAATCGATGCCGTCTTCCTGGCCAAGGATGGCCGTGTCGTGAAGGTCGTCTCCGATCTGAAGCCATGGCGTGTCGTGTGGTGGGCGCGCGGCGCCCGCGACTGCCTGGAGCTGAAGGCCGGCCGCGCGGCCGAGACCGGCACACGGGTGGGTGACGAGCTGCGGATGGTCGAGATCGACCCTCACACCTCGCGGCCGACCGCGAACCCGTAGACCGTCTCGCACCCGGCCGCCCGCAGCACCGCGGCGCACGCCTCGAGGGTGGCGTTCGTCGTGATGATGTCGTCGACCAGGATGACTACCGGCCGAACCTGAGCGCCTGTGCGCATGGCGAAGGCATCACGCAGGTTCGCCAGCCTCGCCGGCCTGTTGAGGCGGTGCTGCCTCGTCGTCGGCCGAATCCTATCGAGGATCTCCGCGTTGGGCAGCCGCGCCGCCCGACCCAGTGGCTTCGCGATGAGCTCCGCCTGGTTGTAGCCCCGTGCGCGCCGCCGCTCGGGGTGAACGGGCACCGGGACCAGGGTTGCCGGCCCGGAGATGGCAAGCAGGCCGCCCAGTGACGCCTCGCAGATGCCGGCCAGGATGGGCGCGAGCCTTGACGCTCCCGAGTACTTGAGCGCGGCAAGGGCGCGCCTGACGGGGCCCTCGTAGGCGAACGCCGCCATCCCGACGGCCAGTGACTCCCCCACCACCACGCCGCGGTCCGGCGCCAGGAAGCGCTCTGCGGGCCGTGAAGCCTTCACGAACCCGTTCAGGCACCGACCACACAGGAGCGTCCCGGAGCGCCCGCACGAGGCGCACGCGGGCGGCATGAGCAGATCGAGCAGCACCACGATCTGAGCATGATGGCCCTCGAGAGGTTACCGAGCGCTTACCGGAGGCTTACCGGCCAGGTCGGCTATTGGCGCTGGGCCCCGAAGGCCGGAGGGCCGGACACGGGAAACGAGGTACGGGCGTGCGACCATGCAACGAGCGAGCGACGCCGGCGGTGATACCGTAGGTGGACCACTTCGCGCCCGCGCATCCCGGAGGGAGAGGATCGTGAAGACGAACCTGACGGCCCGCAACCTCGAGCTCACGGACCGGCTCCGCGGGGAAGTCGAGCATAAGCTCGCGCGGCTCGACAGGATCGCGCACCGGGATGCGGAGGCGAATGTCGCGCTGATCGCCAACGCGTCCCACTCCTCGGAGTCGGCTCACGTTGCGGAGGTCACGCTGATCACCAACGGGCATGTGCTGCGCTCCACGGCCGCCGGTCCGACGCCCCTGGCTGCCATCGATACCGTCCTGGATCGGCTCGAGCGCCAGGCGGTCCGTGCCAAGGAGCGGCCGCGGAGTGTCCGGGGGAGACACAGCGACGAGGTGAGCACCGCCCTCGCGGCCGAGGCCGTCAAGACCCTCTCACCCGACGATCCAGGCGGCCGATCGTCGGTCGTCAAGATCAAGCGCTTCGACATGTTGCCGATGTTCGAGGAGGACGCGATCTCGCAGATGGAAGAGCTCGGGCACGCGTTCTTCCTGTTCCTCAACGCCGAGACCGACGCGGTCGCCGTCCTCTATCGCCGCAGGGACGGCGCCTATGGGCTGATCGAACCCGTCATCGGGGACGGGAGATCTCGCTGAGGCTCGCGGCGGTCAGAGAACGGCCGGCAGGACCAGCAGGGCCGCGACCGTCACGATCAGCGAGGAGAAGAACGCGACCAGCCAAACGCTCACGAAGTCGGTTCGCCCGTCGGGCCGTTGGAACTCCATGGCCCGCACCCTAGCACGCCCGGAACCCCGCCGCCGCCTGACCTGGCCCCGCGCGTCACCCCGCGTCGGGCTTCACCTGGGCGTGGCGAACGGGCTGATGCGTGCGGCGCGGCGCTCTCGGCAGATCGGATCGCGCGCCCTCCAGATCTTCAGCGACAACCCCACGGCCTGGAGACGGCGCCGCGTGCCCCCGGACGATGCGCCAGAGTTCATCGCCTACTGCGCGGCGAACGGGATCGCGACGATCGCGATTCACGCCTCGTACCTCATCAACCTGGCGGGCTCGGCCGAGCCGTTGGCGACCCAGTCGCGCGAGAGGCTGGCGTACGTGCTGGCGCGTGCTCCGTCCTACGGGGCATCAATGGTGAACGCCCACATCGGCTCCCACAGGGGCGTGGGGCCAGGGGCCGGCCTGCGCCGGATCGTGGCCAACGTCGGCGCCGTGCTGGAGGCGTCGCCGCCGTCGGTCCGGCTGGTCCTCGAGAACTCGTCGGGCGGCGGCGACATGCTCGGCTCGCGGATCGAGGAGCTTGCGCTGATCGTCGAAGGAGCCGCGGCGGGTGACCGGCTCGCGTTCTGCCTGGACACGGCTCACCTGTGGGGCGCCGGCTACGACGTGTCCTCGGCCGAGGGCGCCGCTGCGGTAATCGATCGGTTCGAGGCGCTGATCGGCCTGGATCGGCTGGCGCTCATCCACCTCAACGACTCTCGTTCGTTGCGTGGCTCGCGGACGGATCGGCACGAGCACGTCGGCGCCGGGCAGATCGGCCCGGCCGGACTTGGCGCGCTGCTGAGAGATCCGCGACTGGCGGACACGACCTTCATCATGGAAACGCCGGGGACCGAGGAGGGATGGGACGCGGTCAACATGCGACGCGCGTGGTCGCTGTGGAGCGGCGCCATGGAGCTGCCGCCCCTGCCGCCGAAGGCATTCCGCACCAACCGGCGGTCGACCCGAGTCGGGCCGGGGCGAAGCTAGAGGGGGCCGTGGAGCGATCGGCCGCCAGGCTACCGCGCGTTCGAGTACCCGTTCGGGGCGGGACCGGAGCCGTTGCCATCCGGACGCGCACGGCGCGTGCG
>JACCWY010000261.1 GCA_013697395.1 Chloroflexota bacterium
GACGGCGGGCTCGGCGAGGAGGGCTACGACCCGGGTGACGTGGTCGGCCGCAGCGGCCTCGAGTTCGGCGCGGAGGCGCTGCTGCGCGGCACGCCCGGCTGGACCCTGGTCGCCGTGCCGGTGGACGCGCCCGAATCGGTGCTGTACGAGGCGCCGATGGCACCCGGTGCCGACATCGAGATCACCCTGCGGCCGTCGATCCAGGCCGCGGCCCAGCAGGCCATCTCCCCGTACGCCGCCGCCGCGACCGCCGCTATCGACCCGGCCAGCGGCGACGTGTGGGCGCTCGCCAGCCAGCCGGCCTTCAACCCGAATGCCATGACCCTCGGAACGACGATGGCCGGCGAGCCGCTCGCGCCTGCCGGCGCGGCCCAGGTCTTCAACAAGGCGGTCCTCGGCGCCTACCCGGCGGGCTCGTCGTTCAAGCCGTTCACCCTGGTGGCCGCGCTGAAGACGGGCGTCGCGACGCCTGAGACCCTCGTCACCTGCCCGCCGACCTGGCAGTACAGCACCTTCACCTTCCGCAACTACATGAACCACACCCTGCCGGGGCTCGTGGGCCTCGCCGAGGCGATGGCATTCAGCTGCAACACGACCTTCATGCCGCTCAGCTACACCGTCTACGAGGCTGAGGAGACGGCGCTGACGGACCTGCTGTTCGAGTTCGGCTTCGGCGCCCCGACGGGAATCGGCTATCTCGTCGAGGAGAGCGGCATCGTGCCCGACGACGCCTGGCTGGCAGCCAACGGCCGCGGCGGGTATTCGGGCTTCGAGCAGATCCAGCTCTCGATCGGCCAGGGAGCCTTCCTTGGCACGCCGCTCCAGCTGGCGAACGCGTATGCCGCCATCGGCAACGGTGGCACGCTCTGGCAGCCGCGGATCCTGACCACCGCCACGCTGCCGGATGGCGAGGTCGTGGAGACGGTCGAGCCGGTCGTGGCGCAGGAGATCAGCGTGTCAGCCGAGCAGCTCGCCTTCGTGACCGATACGCTCGAGGCCGTCGTGACACTGCCCTACGGCACCGGCACCCCCGCCTTCGCTGGATTCGGGATCCCTGTCGCCGGCAAGTCGGGCACGGCCGAGACCGGCACGCCCGATCCGCATGCCTGGTTCCCCGCCTACGCTCCGGCCGATGCACCGACCATCAGCATCGCCACCATCCTGCCCAACATCCCGCTCGGCACCGGCGGCTCGGACGCGGCGCCGCTGGTGCGACAAGTGATGGCCGCCCACTTCGCCGATTGACCGATCTGGCCGGCCTCCTGGAGCGATGGGGCGCATCGGATCCGGTTCCGGTCGCCGCCACGCCGACCAGCCGGGTGTACCGGGTCCGGCTGGGCGCCGGCCGCGCGGCGATCGTCAAGGACCTGACCCCGGCGGGCGTCGAGGACGAGCTGCGCGGCGCGGATCTCCTCGAGTGGTGGGGTGGCGCCGGCTCGGTCAGGCTCCTCGCCCGCGAGGGAACGACGCTGATGCTCGAGGACGCCGGCGACACGTCGCTCCTCGACCACCTGGACGTGCACGGCGACGCCTCTGCCACGGCGATCGCAGCGCAGGTGCTGGCGGTCATGCACGCGGGATCAGATCGGCCACTGCCCGATACGCTCCAGCCCCTCAGCTCCCGCTTCGCCAGCCTGTTCGCGGTCGCGCCGACGGGTGCCGATCCCCTCGTCGGCGAGGCGGCCGAGATGGCTGACGCGCTCCTTCGCGAGCAGCGCGACGTCCGGCCGCTCCACGGCGACCTCCACCACCAGAACCTCCTGTGTGGCGCGCGCGGCTGGCTGGCCATCGACCCGAAGGGCCTGGTCGGGGACCCGGCCTACGACGTCGCCAACATGTTCCACAACCCCCTCGACCGGGACGATCTGCGCACCGATCCCGCCCGAATCCGCTCCATGGCCTCCGTGTTCGCGCGCGCGCTGGGCCTTCGTGCACGCCTGCCTCTCCGCGTCGTGGCACCTCGAGGATGGCAACGCCGCGAGAGCGGAGAAGAGCCTCGGTGTTGCGGCGGCCGTGAGGGCGGTCATCGGCGTGTGAGGAGTGCGTTCGGGAGGTGGGGCGCCCTGAGGGGGCCTGTATCGGTGCGGAGGTCATGCCGTCAGCCTCGCTGCCGATGCCAACTCCATTGGCCTTGCGACCGCCGGAGGCGCGCGCGACGTCCGAATGGGCCCTCAGACAGCCCTTCGTCCATCACTCGGCCAACCAGGCTGGCGGTTCAGCGAACGAACGCAGTTTCTTTCGCCGCAGGGCCAATCTGGTTGGCATCGGACGGCCGGGGCGGGAACGCACCGCACGAGTGGCGGCCTCGAGAGTGCCAATGCTGACTCGAGCGCCGATCCGCGCGATCCTCGCAGAAGCGCCTCGAAGCCGGCCGACGGAGTGAACCGCCCGTCCGGCGACGATCTGGTCGATGGAATCGGCCGTGCCGGCGGGGGGCTTCTGGAGGGACGATCATCTGTCCGCACGATGGCTGGTGCGTGGATTCAGCCAATGGGACCATCGCCGTGCGGCCCTCCTTGCACGCCACGCTCGGGAACGGGTAGCATCGGCCCTGCCGCTCCTTCATAGCCCCTTGGTGCAACGCCGCCCGGAGAGCGACCACGAATCCGTGATCAGCGATACCGCGATTCCACTGAGGTTCCAGACGGCCGAGGTCGGCGTCGACTGGCTTCAGTGCAATATCGAGTGCCAAGAAGGCTGCCCGGTCAACACGAACTGCCGGGGCTACCTCATGCTGGCCGCCGAGGGTCGCTTCGAGGAGGGCTACATCCTCGCCCGCGACCCGAACCCGGTCGCCGCCATTTGCGGCTACGTCTGCTCTGCGCCGTGCGAAAAGGCCTGCCGCCGCGCCGACATCGACAAGCCGCTGGCCATCCGGGCGATGAAGCGCTTCCTGGTCGACTGGCACTACGCCAACAACATGCCGGACAACATCGTGGTCCAGCCGCCGACCGGCCGGAGCGTGGCCGTCATCGGCGCGGGGCCCGCTGGGCTGGCCGCCGCGAAGGAGCTCGGAGGCTGGGGGCACGAGGTCCACGTCTACGAGGCCCTTCCCTCGGGCGGTGGCACGACCCTCATCGGCGTTCCGGCCTTCAGGTTGCCGAGGGACGTCATCGAGCTGGACGTGAACTGGGTCGCCAAGCACGGCGTGCAGTTCCACTACAACGTCGAGATCGGCCGCGACATCACGCTCGAGCAGCTGCGGGAGCGGCACGACGCGGTCGTCGTCGCCACCGGCTGCATGTACCCCGTCGCCATGAACGTCCCCGGCGAGGAGCTCGAGGGCGTCATCTACGGGGTCGACTTCCTCAAGCGCGCCAACCTCGGGCAGGCGCAGTGGGTCGGGGAGCACGTCGTCGTCATCGGCGGCGGCTATACCGCCATGGACTCGTCGCGCACCGCGCTGCGCCTTGGGGCCAAGTCCTCGACCATCGTCTACCGGCGGGGGCCGGACGAGATGGTGGTCGACGAAGAGGAGCAGCACGAGACCCGCTTTGAGGGCGTGAAGTTCGAGTACTTCAGCTCGCCCGTCGAGGTCGTGGCCGGCAAGGACGGAAGGGTCACCGGCATCACGTTCCAGCGCACGCGGCTCGGTCCCCCTGACGCGAGCGGACGGCGCAGCGCCGAGCCCATCCCCGGCAGCGAATTCACCATTCCATGCGACATGGTCATCCCGTGCACCAGCCAGGCGTCCGACAACAACGTCCTCGGCGAGTTCGGCGCCACGCTCAATCGGCACGTCGGCGTGACCGATACCCGCACCGTCGTCGAGGGTGGATCCCTGTCGTCCTGGCGCACGGAGCCCCTCAACGGCACGACGCCGAAGGATGCCGACGGACGGCCGATGAACAACCTGCAGTTCGACTTCAATCGCGGCAACGTGACCATCAACGCCGATACGTTCGGCACGAACGTGGATGGCATCTTCGCCGTCGGCGACTTCGTCACCGGCCCGGCCACGATCATCGAGGCGGCCGGCCTCGGGCGACGCGCGGCCCGTTCGGTGGACCGCTGGCTGGCCGGCCTGCGCGGCGAGGAGCTCGAGGAGCTGCCGGTCATCAACCGCGCGGTCATCACCCAGACGCTCGAGCACGACATGCCCCGCTTCTACGAGGCGACTGAGCGCCAGGAGATCCCGATGGCGCCGCCGGAGCTGCGCCGCGACTTTACCTCGCTGGTCGAGGTCGGGTACGACACGCGCGGCGCGATCGCGGAGGGAACCCGCTGCCTCCAGTGCAACCACAACATCAATATCGACGGGCCTCGCTGTATCCTGTGCGGGCTCTGCGCCGACGTCTGCCCCGAAGGCGTGATCTACATGATCGACAAGGCCCAGGTCGGGGGGGACGACCCGGAGCAGGACTTCTTCCAGACGTGGCCGCGCGGCATCGCCATGATCATCGACGAGGAGCGCTGCATCCGGTGCAACCTGTGCGTGGAGCGCTGTCCCACCAACTGCATCACCATGGACCGGCTCGAGCTCGAGCGGTTCACGCCTGACGGGAAGGTTCTGTTGGAGAGCTACAAGGACAACGTGCTCGGACAGGTCGGTCAGCAGGCCGGCGTCGCGGTCGACCGATGAGCAACGGCAGCGGCGAGAACCCGATCACCCGCTTCGTCAAGGAGTCCGCGCTGTGGCGCAGCCTCTTCCGCCAGCCCTACCCGAACACGAGCCGCACCCGCGCCCTGGCCGTGATGAACAACGTGTTCCTGCACCTCCACCCCGTGCGGGTCAAGCGCCACGCCGTGCGCTACACGTACACCTTCTGCCTCGGCGGCATCAGCTTCTTCCTGTTCCTGGCATTGACGGTGACCGGGCTGTACCTGATGTTCTTCTACGTCCCGTCGATCAGCCGTGCCTACCAGGACATCCAGGTCATCGAGGCATCGGTCGCCTTCGGCACCCTGGTGCGCAACATGCACCGCTGGGCGGCGCACCTCATGGTCCTCACCGTCTTCCTGCACATGATCCGCGTCTTCTATCACGGCGCCTACAAGCCACCGCGCGAGTTCAACTGGGTGGTCGGCGTGGTGCTTCTCTTCTGCACCCTGTGGCTGAGCTTCACCGGCTACCTGCTGCCGTGGGACCAGATCGCGTTCTGGGCCATCACGGTCGGCACCCAGATGGCGCTCTACGCGCCGCTGCTCGGCTCCGAGTCGAGCTTCTTCCTGCTCGGCGGCATCCAGGTCGGACAGGACACGCTGCTGCGGTTCTACGTCATGCACGTGATCGCGTTCCCGCTGATCACGGCCATCTTCCTGATCGTCCACTTCTGGCGCATCAGGAAGGACGGCGGGATCTCGGGGCCGGTGTAGGGTAGTGCGGAGAGACCGATGACGATCGAGAAGCGACCGAACCGGACCGCCGACAAGAACGCGCCGACCCAGGCGCCGTCGTCCGCGCCGATCGTGGCGCCGGGCACGGGGCCCAAGCTGCCGGGGCCGCCGGGAGTACCCGGCACCGAGCGCTTCCGCCTGCTGGCGTACGTGAAGCAGGAGTCGATGGTGCGGGTCGATAAGCGACCCGACGAGACGGTCCTCACCTGGCCCCACCTGCTGCGGGCCGAGTTCGTGATGTCGATGCTCATCAGCGTACTGCTGGTCGTGACCAGCGTTTTCATCCAGGCGCCGCTCGAGGAGATGGCCAATCCCGCCGTCACGCCCCATGTCGCCAAGGCGCCGTGGTACTTCCTCGGCCTCCAGGAGATCCTGAGCTACTTCAACGCAACGGTCGCCGGCGTGGTCGTGCCGACCTTCTACCTCGTCGGGCTGGCCGCGATCCCGTTCATCGACCGCACGCCGTTCAAGGCCGCGCGCGACCGCAAGCTGATGTGGGTCTTCTTCCTGTGCCTCATGCTCGGTGGCCTGCTGGTCACCTTCATCGGCTCCTTTTTCCGCGGACCGGGCTGGAGCTGGGTTTGGCCTTGGGAGGGGCTCTTCTTCAACCTATGACGCAGCATGCTTCGTACGGCGAGGTCCACGGGCCGCGCGCCGGTGAGATCACCCGCCGCGGGTTCATGCGCCGCATGCTCGGCGTGGGCGTCGGCATCCTGTCGCTCGAGTTCCTCGGCGGATCGCTCGCCTTCCTGTGGCCGAACCTCACCGAGGGACTCGGCGCCGAGATCACGCTCGGCACGGTCGATGACATCAACACTGCCGCCCCGGATTGGCAGAACGGCCTGCCCTACGTCTACAACCAGGCCAATCTCTTCTTCGTCAACGTGCCGGCCGCCAAGGCACGGGTCGAAGGTGACGGCACCGTCAGCTCACCGATCACGGATCCGGGTGCGGACGTCGACGAGCAGCTTCCGTTCGGCGATCGCTCCGTCATGGCACTCTGGCGCAAGTGTCCGCACCTGGGCTGCCAGGTGCCGCAGCTCTGCAACTCCAGCCAGTGGTTCGAGTGCCTCTGCCACGGGTCGAAGTACACGGTCCTCGGCGAGAAGCGCGATGGGCCGGCTCCGCGCGGCATGGATCACTTCCCCGTGAGCGTGGCCGATGGCACCTACGTCGTGAACACCGCGGAGGTGGTCTCGGGCCCACCTCCGGGCACCGTCACCTTCGACACGCGCGGCCCGACCGACATGCCGCACTGCTCCGGCTAGGCGATGCGGCTCAAGACGCTCGGCGTCGTGCTCGTCATCGCGATCTCCGCGTTCACCATGCTCTATTGGCTGACCGATGCTCCGCGTCGCGAGGCGGTCGCGGCCGACCACGAGCAGGAGCTCAGCGACTTCGGCGAGATCATCTTCAGCAATGACCCCGCGGAGCCCGCTGCCGCTGGTTGCGCGAACTGCCACGGGCCCGACGGCACCGGCGGTGAGGCGGGGGCGCCGGTCGTGGGGCCCAACCTCCGCTCGCGGAGCATCGCCGACAAGCTGCGGACGAATCCGAACTACGTGCACCTGGTCGTCAGCTTCGGCGGCGTCGTGGCCTCGGGCAACGTCAACTCCCCGATGCCGGCCTGGAGCTACGAGGTCGGAGGTCCGCTCAACGAGCAGCAGATCGAGGCGGTCGTGTCGCTGGTCGAGGGCTGGGCGGAGGAGGCCGCCGCGCAGCCGGTCGAGGAGGTCCCCGACACGGTCGAGGCGGGTGCCGAGGTCTTCGCGAGCGCGGGCTGTGTCAGCTGCCACGGCGCCGAGCTGGAGGGCACCACCGCCGGGCCGAACATCCAGACCATCGGCTCCGCTGTCATCACCGACCTGGAGGACTTCGTGCCTCCGTCCGGCCTCGACCAGATGGTCGCCGACTACGAGGCGGATCCGCGCAACTTCCTCGAGCTGTGGATCCGCGACTCGGCCGCAAACTACAACGACGGCGAGAACACGCTCATGCCTCCGCACCCGGAGAGCGTCCTGAACGAGAGCCAGCTGACCGCGCTCGTCACGTTCCTCCTGGACCAGACCGGTGAGTAGGGCGAGCGGCCAGTGAGCACGTACCCCGCCTATCGGCCCCGCGGAGGCGTGAACCGCCTCCTCGGGTGGGCCGACGACTTCATGAGCTGGTTCCTGTACGGGCACGAGACGTGGCTGGTCGCCGTGCTCAAGGGCGTGCCGCTCTTCCTCTTCGTCTACTTCCTGCTGACCTACATCCCGAACTACGTGTACTACCTGCTCACCGTCGAGCTGCCGTTCCTTCGGTTCAGCGACGACGTGGGCTTCCTCGTTGCCAACGGCGTGGCCGGCGGCAATTTCGCGCTGATCATCGTGCTGGCCATCGGCATCCAGGCGGCACGCGGACGCCGTGGCTTCGGATGGTCGCTCATCAGGATCTTCGTCATGCTCAACTACCTGTTCGTCGTGCTGCTCCTCATCCCGCTCCTGGCCTTCAACCTGGCCGGCGGCTCGTTCTGGCCGGTGCGGATCCCGATCCAGGCGGTGGCCTTCGGCCTGATGGTGGCCGGGCTCGGCGCCGCGGCCTGCGTCTACCTGTAC
>JACCWY010000287.1 GCA_013697395.1 Chloroflexota bacterium
GCCGAACACCATCAAACCCACGAAGCCGATTCGAATCAGCAGCGGATCCACGTTGAGGAAGTCGCCGATTCCGCTCGCGACGCCGCCGACGACGCGGTCGTCGGCCCGGCGGCGCAGGAGACGCGGGGCGGTCGGCTGCTCGGTCGTCATCGGTGTTGATCATCGGCCCGGGCGAGACGGGTGGCCATTGGGGATGACCCTCATTCGACCCTGAACGGGCGTGCCGCCAGTCGGGGTTGTCACCCATCGTGGGCCGCCATGCCCATGTGGGAACATGCGTCAATGGCACAGGTCAATGCCCGCGAGCGAGCGCCCGACACGGGAATTTCCCGAGCCCGCCTGGAGCGCAGCCGGAGCGACCGAATGCTGGGTGGCGTGGCCGGCGGCATCGGTCGCCACCTCGGCGTGGACTCCAACATCGTCCGGGCGGGATTCATCGGTCTCTCGTTCGCCCTGGGCTTCGGCGTCATCGTCTACCTGCTGACCTGGCTCCTGGCTCCGCTGGAACCGGCAACCGCCGACGTCGAGCGGCAGGCTCGACGCATTCGGATGCCCACGCGAAGCCAGATGTTCGGCATCGGCCTGGTCGCTGCCGGGCTCCTCGTCCTGCTCTGGATCTCGGGACTGTGGTTCGGGGGCGATCTCGGATGGCCGGTCGTGCTGGCGGCAATCGGCTTCGCCATCCTGTGGGCTCGCAGCGGCGACGAGGGGCGCGCGCGCTGGACGCTGTCGAGCCTGGGCACCCCGCTGGGATCGGTCGTCACCGGAGAGGTCTCGCTGCCACGCCTGGCCATCGGCAGCATCCTCATCCTGGCCGGCATGGGCGTCTTCCTGGCCGCCAACACCTCGCTGGCGGCCGCTGGCAACATGCTCCTCGCCATGATCGTGGCCGTCGGCGGCGCGGCCCTCCTCGCCGGACCGTGGGTCTGGAGCATGGGTCGCGAGCTCGTCGAGGAACGGAGCAGCCGCGTCAGGTCCGAAGCACGCGCCGAGATGGCGGCGCACCTCCATGACTCGGTGCTCCAGACGCTCGCGCTGATCCAGCGCGCGAAGGCGCCGCGCGAGATGGCGAGCCTCGCTCGCACACAAGAGCGCGAGCTGCGCGCGTGGCTGTACGGGCGTGCCCCCGACCTCGCGGGAGTGCAGCTGCGAGACGCCATCGATTCGATGGCAGGCAGGATCGAGCGCCAGCACCAGGTCAGCGTCGAGGCGGTCGTGGTCGGCGACGCGGAGCTGGACGATCGGCTGCGCGGACTGGTGAACGCCTGTGCCGAGGCGGTCGCGAACGCTGCCCGCCACTCCGGCAGCACCTCCATCTCCGTGTACGTCGAGGTCGAGGAGGACGTCGTCAGCGCGTTCGTGCGCGACCAGGGCAGCGGCTTCGATCCTGACCTCGTGCCGGCCGACCGCCGAGGCATCGCCGATTCGATCATCGGCCGCATGGAGCGTCGCGGCGGCAGCGCGCACGTCCACAGCCGGCCGGGCGGCGGCACCGAGGTGGTCATCCAGCTGCCGCGAAGGGCGCCATGACGACGCGCGTCTTCGTGGTCGACGACCACGAGCTCTTCCGCTCCGGGGTCCGATCCGAGCTGGGGGGCGACCTGGAGATCGTGGGCGACGCCGGTTCGGTCGAGGACGCAGTGCCCGCCATCGAGGAGCTACAGCCCGACGTCGTGCTGCTCGACGTTCACATGCCCAGTGGCGGCGGGCGCGCGGTGATCGAGGCGGTGCGCCCGACGCGGCCCGACATCCGGTTCCTGGCGCTGTCCGTCTCGGATGCCGCCGAGGATGTCATCGGCATCATCCGCGCCGGGGCTCGGGGCTACGTCACGAAGACGATCTCGGCGGAGGAGCTCTCCTCGGCCGTGCATCGAGTCCACGACGGAGACGCGGTCTTCTCACCCCGGCTGGCCGGCTTCGTCCTGGACGCCTTCGGCGGCGAAGCGCCGCAGCCGCTGGATCCGGAGCTCGACCTCCTTAGCCGGCGCGAGCGCGAGGTGCTCCGCTACATCGCGCGCGGCTACGCGTACAAGGAGGTCGCGCACGAGCTGCACATCGCGGTCAAGACGGTCGAGACCCACGTGTCCGCGGTGCTGCGCAAGCTGCAGCTCTCCAGCCGATACGAGCTGACCCGCTGGGCCGCGGATCGCCGCCTCGTCTGAACGGATCGCGGTCCGTTGGGCGCACAATTCGTGCGTGATCCTGCTCACCGGCATTGCACTGGCTTTCTTCGTGGCCCCGGATGGATGGCGCATACCGGTTGTGGCCGCGTTCGCCCTGCTCGAGGTCGCGGAGACGGTGTTCACGTGGCGCCTCTCGCGTCGCGGGGCGCCGAAGGTTGGCGCGGAGACCCTGATCGGTGCCGCGGGCCGCGCGGTCACGGACTGCCGGCCGATCGGGACCGTGCGAGTCCACGGCGAGGTCTGGCAGGCCCGGTGTGAGGCAGGGGCGGCTGCGGGCGAGCCGGTCCGCGTCGTCGGCCGGGAGCGGCTGATGCTGCTCGTCCAGCCCCTCGACCGGTGAAGACCGGCGATGAACGGCCGCATCGGTCAGCGTGGGCAATCGCCGCATGATGCGCCACGCCGCCCGGCCGGGGTTTCCCGATCTCTGCCTCCCGGAAGCCAAGCCAGTTGGCCCTGTGACGAACGAACTCTCGTTCGTCGGTCGTTCGGCCAAGCGAGGTGGCCAATTGACGGGCGACCTCGTGGAATCCGGCCCATTTCGCGCATGTGAGGCTGCGCCACCCGTCACAAGGCCAGTTGGGTTGGCATCGATCGGGCCGGCGGGTCGGGACGAACGAGGCCGCCGGTGCGACGTCCTCAGTTCAGCCGTCGCTCCCAGTCTGCCGGGACGCGACCTTCGGGACCGGGCACTGGCTGCTCGAGCGGATGATGATGCGGCGGGGCCAGGGAGGGACCCTCGGCGAACTGATCGGACGCGTAGTCGTAGAACCAATCTTCGCCAGGCTCGAAGCTCTGGACGACCGGATGGCCCGTGCCGGCCACATGGTGGCTCGCGTGCTGTGAGGGCGACGAGTCACAGCATCCGACATGGCCACAGCGCGCACAGCGGCGCAGGTGAAACCACCAGCCGTCGGCCGCCAGGCACTCGACGCAACCGAAGCCGCTGGGCGGGACTGCAGGATCGATCGAGTCGGTATCTGCCATCGGTCAGCCCTCGAAGCGGAACCGCGTGGGATTCATGGTGATGTCGGTCCAGGTGATGACTTTCCGCGGCCGGATCGCGATCGCTCCGCGGCTCGTATAGACCGCGGGCGTCATCCCGTACTCGGGGAACTTGGCGTTCGACGCGGCGGCGAGGCGCTCCGCGAGCTCCTCCGCCATGCTCGTCATGATCTCGGCCTTGCCGTCGACGATGACGACGTCGTCGACGCCGTCGAGATGCACGCTGACGTGTGGGTTCGCCGCGAGCTCGCGGACCCACCGCGTCTCCGGGCTGCCACCCACGTAGATCACGCCCTCGACGTAGACGCCGTCCACGGGGCGGACCCGCGGACGGCCGTCCTGCCCGACCGTGGCGATCCAGTACACCCGGTCGCCGACGAGGCGGTCCTCGATGTGGCTCCAGTACACGAACTCGCTCGCCTTCGTGACCCCGTATTCCGCGGGAATGGCCGGACGGTCGATGCGAGGAACGCCTGCAGATTCAGATGTCGAGCTCGCCATCGGGTACCTCACCGAGATCCTTGGTCATACCCTACCAACCACACCGATGCATCGGCGTCCGATCACGGAACGAAACCTCGAGGCGGCCATTGCCGAGCGTTGATGCGATTCGTCGTCGGCTAGGCTTCGGATCATGGCGCGCACGACGATTCCCGGCGCGGCGGTCGAACGCCTGGCGCACCACCTGTTCGATGGCACCGCTCGAGAGCCGATGGCCGATGAGCTGGCCGTGTGGCTGACCCGCTCACCGCGGTTCCGCGCGTTCGTGGAGGCGCACCGGGACAAGATCCGAAAGAAGCTGCGCGGCGCAACGGACGCGGAGGCTCGTCGCGACGTTCGGGCGGAGCTCGGCGCCGCGCACCTGCTGCTGGCGGATCGGCGCATCGACCTTGCGTTCGAGGCATACGGTTCGGGAAAGGTCGGGCCGGACTTCACGGTCTCGTTCCGTGGCGAGCGCAGCTTCAACCTGGAGGTGACGAGATCGCGTCGCGCGCCGGAGGCATTGGCCGACGGCGGGCCTCTGCTGCCGAAGCTGCGTCAGCTGCCGCCGAGCGTGCCCAACGCGTTGCTCGTGGCCATCGAGGCTGGCGGCGCGGAGGAATTCGACGTTGCGGCGCTGACGCGCGCGCTGCGGGCGCGGGCGGATGCCAGGGACGAGGAGTTCCTGGCCAGCCGCGGATTCGACGGGACGCGCGGCTTCTACCAGCGCTACCTGCGGCTGGGCGCGGTCCTCGTGTGGTGCGAGAGCGCGACGGGAGGTGAGCGCGCGTCGCTGTGGACCAACGCGTCGGCGCGCACTCCGGTGCCGGAGCGGGCGGCAAGAGCGTGCCTGCTCCGCCTCCGGGACGGCTAGGCGGGCCGCACCTGTTCGAGCGCGAGCACGTTGTACGCCTGCACCCATTCCCCCTTGCCCGCGAGCCGGAGGCTCCCGAGATCCTGCACGGTCACCAGATCGCTCACCACCCGATGCGTTGCGTCGTCGATCAGGATCTGGCCCGGCCCGGCCGCGGCCTGCAGCCGCGCCGCGATGTTGACGGGCTCCCCCACCACGGCATAGTGCATCCGCCGCTCGGACCCGACGTTCCCGGCGATGACCTCTCCGGTCGTGATACCGATGCCGGTCTGCAGGCGCACGCCGGGCATCGAGGGGATCTCGAGCCGGCTGACGGCCGCCTGCATGACGAGCGCCGCGCGGACGGCGCGTGCCGGATCATCCGCGTGCATGACCGGCGCGCCGAAGAACGCGAAGATGCCGTCGCCCAGGAGGTCCGCGACCGTGCCTCCCTCGTCCTCCACGGCGTCGCTGACCACCGTCAGGTACCGATTCAGGAGGTCCAGGGTAGTCTCCGGCGGTTGCTCCGCCACCAGCGCCGTGTAGCCACGGACATCGGCGAACAGCGTGGTCGCATGCCGGCGGTCTCCACCCAGCGAGACGGCGTACGGGTCGCGCAGGGCTTCGGCCGCGACGCTCTCACTGACGTACTGCCCGAGGAGATCCGCGAGTCGGTCCTGGAGAGCCTTCGTCCGGAGCAGTGATCGGATCCGGGCCGCGAGCTCGATCTCGTCGAAAGGCTTCGATAGGAAGTCATTGGCTCCGGCTTCGAGTCCGCGAGCTCGATCCTCGGACCGATCCAGCGCGGTGAGCAGGAGGATCGGCAGGCCGGCATTCTTCGGTTGGCTCCGCAGCCGCTGGCAGACCTCGATGCCGTCCATGCGCGGCATCATCACGTCCAGGCACACGAGGTCGGGATGGTGCTCCTCCACCGCCGCAAGGGCTGCCGCTCCATCCTCCGCTTCGACCACATCGTATCCCTGGTGGCCCAGGAGCTTCCGAAGCAATGCCCTGTTCGCGGGCTCGTCGTCGACGGTCAGGATGCGCGGTCGGGACCGATTCACGGCAGCAGCGCCTCGACGCTCTCCACGAAGGTCGCAAACTCGATCGGCTTGCTCAGGTACCCGTCGAACCCATCCGCGATGGCACGCTCGCGGTCGCCGACCATGGCGTGCGCGGTAAAGGCGATGACCCTGAGCCGCGGGCCGTCAGGCACTGTCCGGCGGATCTCGTGCATGGCCTCGCGTCCTCCGATGTCCGGGAGCCCCAGGTCCATCAGCACGAGGTCCGGTGCTCGCTCCGCGACGAGTCGTACGCCATCGGCGCCGGTGCGCGCCGTGGCCACGTCGTGTCCGGCCGCGGTGAGCAGCTTGGTGGCGAGCGCGAGGTTCGCCGGAGTGTCCTCGACGAGGACGATGACGGCCATCAGGCCGACGCTGCCGGAGCGGCGCCATGCTCGGCCAGGGCTCGAAGGAGCGCTGCCTTCCGGACCGGCTTGCCGACGTGCGCGTCCGCGATCGACGGCACATCCGCGGGCTCGACGACCGAGAGCACGATGACGGGGATCGCTCGGGTCGCCGGGTCCACCTTCAGCTCCGCGAGGATCTCGTCGCCCCGTCGCTCGGGCATCAGGATGTCGAGGATGATGGCTTGGGGCAACAACCGCCGGGCATCGGCTACGGCGTTCAACGCGCCGGAGGCAACGACATGGTAACCGTGGTCCGCGAGCATCTTGCGCAGCAGTGGCGCCACCGACGGATCGTCGTCGACGCTCATGAGGAGCCGGTCGCCGGCGGCCGGCTCGCCGACCGTCGGATCGTCCGTGACCGCCGTCAGCGGTCGGCAGTCCAGCGGCAGCGTGACGTGGAAGGTCGCTCCCTGCCCGAGGTCGCTCTCCACGGTGACGTCACCCCCCATCACCCTGGCCAGGCGCCTGCTGATCGCCAGCCCGAGTCCGGTGCCCGAAGCATCGCCGCCGCCCTGACCGAACTCCTCGAAGATCAGCGCGTGCTGCTCCGGCGCGATCCCCGGTCCCGTGTCACGCACCGCCACCTGGAACCGTCCTTCCGTCGCGCCGCCACTGACTGCCGTCACCTCCCCGGCGTCGGTGAACTTGAGCGCGTTCCCGAGCAGGTTGACGAGGATCTGACGAACACGCTGCCCATCGAGAACCACCTCCGCCGGCGTGCCCGCGTCCTCCCAGCGCAGCCGAATTCCCTTTTGGGCGGCGAGCGAACGATGCTGCGCGACGACCGACTCGACCAGCTCGCGCGGGTCGAACGGCTGGGGGTCGATCGTCAGCTTTCCTGCCTCGATCTTCGATAGATCCAGGATCTCATTGATGAGCCCCAGGAGGTCGCGTCCACCACGCTGGACCCACCCCAGCGACGCCTTCTGCTCGTCGTTCAGAGGCCCGTCGACCCCCGCCAGGAGCGCATCCGTGAAGCCGAGGATGGCGTTCATGGGCGTGCGCAGCTCGTGGCTCACGCTGGCCAGGAACTGGGATTTCGCCCGGCTCGCGCGAGTGAGCGACTCGTTCGTGGCTGTGAGCCGATCCGCCAGCGCCCGCTGCTCGTCGAAGAGCTGAGCCAGCCGGTCGGTCGTCGCGTTGAGACCGCGGGCAAGGCTTCCGAGCTCGTCGCGGTTGGGCACCTCGACTCGATGGCTGAAGTCTTCCTTGGTGATGGCGGCGAGCGCCCCCTCCATCTTGCGGACCGGCAGGATGAAGGCCCACGACAGGGCGAAACCGAGGCTCATGGCAATCGCGACGCTGGCCGCCGAGAAGACGACCACCAGCACGGCGACCAGCGTTCGGTCTCCGTCGAAGGCCGCACGGGCCGCCGCCGCCTCTTCGACGGCGGTGTCGATGAGGGTGCGCATCTGCGCCTCGAGGACGTGCGAGGCCGTGTGCTCCTCGTCGATGTGCATGGTCGTCGCGGCCGGGATGTCCCCCGCCTGATAAAGCGCAAGGACCTCGGCACTCGATGCGTTGAAGCCGTCGTTCACCTCTCGAACCTCGGAGAAGAACGCTGCTTCGTCGGGATCCGCCTGCTCCAGGGAGCTCACCAGATCGGCAAACGTTGCCTTCGCGGTCGCGATGCGCTCGTTCCACTCGTCGTCGTTCGTCAGGAGGGCCATGGCTCGGTAGTGGCTCTGCGCCGTGACCGAGTAGAGGGCCTGTTGGGCGCGGCTCGATTGCTCGCGGAGACCGTCGAGCTCCTGCATGCGACCGTTCATCCGCTCGATCACGACGAGGCTGAGGAGCGCCATGCCGACGAGCAGCAGCGCACCGGCGAGGAAGCCGAAGAGCAGCTTGCGATGAACGCTGGCGTCGATCCTCGCGACGGCGTCAACGACCGGACGCAGCCAGCGCGTGAGGCGGGGAAGCTGCGGTTCGGGCGCGGGATCACCCGGGCGCAGCGCGTCTGCCCGTGGCGGGGCCGGTGATACGTCGACGTCGAGAGGGCGCATTCGCGTGGCGCGATCGGTGCTCGGGTACCGGACCCGCCGACCACAGCGTGCCTCGGCTTCTTCCGTTGGACTGAGAAGGTAGCACGCGACGGTTTGGGCGGACCGGCATCACCGCACCGATCCGCCTCCTGGCGCCGTGCGAGGTGCCCCGGAGGAGTTTCGCCTGACCTAGGCTGACGGCCCCATCGGGCTCATGAGCTGGAAGTAGTTGTCGTCCGGATCCGAGAACGTGGCGATCAGCTCATCGGCCGCCCCATCAGGCCCGTAGGGCTCGCGCACGACCGTTGCGCCGGCCTGCTTGAGGCGGTCGAAGTCGCCCTTGACGTCGGAAGACTCGATGTTCCAGAGCAGTCGGCCGGGATGGGCGTTCTTCCCCGTGACCTCGTCGTGAGGGCCAACGGTGATCCAGCCGGTGCCGATCTGCCACCCACTGTAGCCGCCGTCCGCGAACGTCGGCGCGCCGAAGAGCCTGGTGTAGTAGTCCACCAGGCGCTGCGGATCCTCCGACCCGATCAGGATGCTGTTGAAGTTCACGTTGTGTCTCCCTTGTCCGAGCTCATCCATTCGATGTCGATGGTAAGACAGGCAGCCGTGCCGAATCTCATCGGTCGGCCGGGGCCGCGCCCGCGACCCGGAAACGCCCGGGCACGATCGTCGTAGCCTTCGGACCGATGAAACGCAGCCACCTGGCCGACGACGAGCGCCGAGCTCGTGTCGGCATGCGGCATCGATTGGCGCGTGGCACGCATGCGGCCTCGCTCGCGGAGGCGGCCGCGTCCGTCGTCGTGCTGCACGCCACGGATCCCGCGAGCGTGTTCCTCGAGGCGCGGGCCCGCATGTCCGACTCGTCACCCGCATCCATCGAGCGGGAGCTGTACGAGGAGCGAACTGTCTTCCGCCTGCTGGCGATGCGCCGAACGCTGTTCCTCGTGCCGCTCGCGGACGTGTCGATCGTCCACGCCGCCGCGTCGCGAGCGATCGCCGAAGCGGAGCGCAAGCGGACGCTGAAGATGCTGACCGATGCCGGCATCGGACCGGATCCGGCCGTCCTCCTCGGCGAACTCGAGGCGCTCGGCCTCGCCGCCATCCGCGAACGCGGCGAGATGACGACCGGTGATCTGCGCAGGACCGACCCGCGGCTCGACCAGAGGATCACGCTGGCAAGGGGAAAGTCCTACGAGGGCAACATCAGCATCGCGACCAAGGTCGTGTTCCATCTCGCGCTTGACGGTCACATCGGTCGCGGCAGGCCGCTCGGCACATGGATCGGCGGCCAGTTCCGCTGGAGCCCGGTCGAGCGCTGGATGCCCGATGGAATCCCCGAGCTGCCGGTCGACGAGGCTCGAGCCGAGCTCGTCCGGCGCTGGCTCCATGCCTTCGGGCCAGGCACGCGCGACGACATCAAGTGGTGGACAGGGTGGACCATGGGTGCGACGAGGCAGGCGCTGGCCGCGATCGAGGCGGTGGAGGTCGACCTCGATGGCGGCCAGATCGGCTACGTGCTGCCCGACGACATCGGGCCGACGAAGCGTCCCGAGCACTGGGTCGCGCTGCTGCCCGCCCTCGATGCCACCACCATGGGATGGACCGGTCGCGACTGGTACCTCGGACCCCACAAGCGGGCGCTCTTCGACACGAGCGGCAATGCCGGACCCACGATCTGGGTCGACGGTCGCATCGTGGGTGGCTGGGCTCAGCGCCGGAGCGGCGAGATCGTCCCGCGACTCCTCGAGGACGTCGGATCGGAGACGACCGAGATGATCGACGCCGAAGCCGCACGACTGGAGGGGTGGCTCGGCCCGACGCGCGTGACCGGCAGCTTCCCGACGCCGACCGAGATCGAGCTGCGCACGTAGCTCTTCAGACGCCGGCGGTTGGTCCGACAACCGGCCCGCCGTGGCGTCTGAAGAGCACGAGCAGCCAGATCCACCACCCGGTCCAGAGCGTGAAGACGATTCCGAGAACAACGTCGCGCACGAGGTCCAGGCCGGCGATGGTCGGGACCGCGCCGATGGCAGCCGTGGTACCGAGGACCAGCGACAGCCGGGACAGCCCCGGTTGGTCCGCCCGAACGAGGAGGCCGATTCCCAGCCACCACGCGCCGACCAGGATGGCGTCCAGGAGCTGCCAGATCGAGCGCCACACGACCTCGAAGAGGATCGCGAACTGTGACTCGATCACCGCCCGATCCGAGGCCGCCGCTCCCGCGTGGTCGAGCATCAGCATCGGTCCAACAAGGGCGAGCACCGCCGCGCCGGCCCCGCCTGCCAGGGCGTAGCCGAACGCAGCGATGACCGAGAGATCCGCCACGAGCGGGTTGCGCGGTCGCAGCTGCCGCCACAGGACGTAGGCGAGGACGGCCGTGGCCAGGTAGTAGCCGACGAGGTCCAGGACCGATGCCCAGCGCAGCAGCTTGGCCGACGTCGGGCCTGCAGCGAGGATCCGAGTCGGCTCCAGGAACCAGTCGGTTCGAAACTGGAAGGCCGCCAGGAAGAGCAGGTTGCTGGTCATCCCCGCCACGAGCGACACGATCAGCGCGCCGATGCCGGCGGACCTCAGCGCCATTCTGGCGTCCCGTCGACCGGCTGCCAGCCGAGCTTGCGGCGCCCCTCGTCGAGGCTGAACCAGCGGCCGGCGTTGTCGCTCACGCCGTTGACGATGGCGAAGGTCACGTCCGCGGCCAGGGCCGCCTCGACCAGCGAGACGCAGTCGCGGTGACTGAGCCACATCCCCGGGGCGCGCCGCGCGACGTGCGGCGGCTCGGACCTCATGTCCGTGCTGGATGGCGGGCGGCCGTCCTTCGTGACCCAGCCGATGCGGAGGCACACCGCGGCGATCCCGTGCTGCTCCGCGTACAGCCGTGCGACTGCTTCGCCCCATGCCTTGGTCGCACCGTAGAGCGAGTCGGGCCTGACCTGCGCGTCAGACGTGACTTCCACGGGGTGGGCGGCATCGGCGAACCTGTCGTCGTCCCACATGTGCATGCCGACCGCATGGTTCGAGCTCGCGAACACGACGCGCGCGACGCCCGCGCGGCGGGCGGCCTCGAACGCGTTGTAGGCGCCGATGACGTTGGCGTCCAGGAGCTGGTCCCAGCTCGCGTTGTTGTCGGCATTCGCAGCGAGGAGCACCACGGCATCGGACCCGGCGAATCCCCGCTCGAGGGCCGCCAGGTCCATCAGGTCCGCGTCCGAGCGCGAGAGCCAGCGCGGCTCGAATCGGTCGGAGAGCCCGGAGCGCAGAATTCCGCCGATCAGTCCGTCACTGCCCGTGATCGTCACCCGCACGGAGCCAGACTACCCGGCCCGACGCGCGGCGGTGACAGTGTTGGGCCGCGAAATGGCTCGCCCTGCTGGGTCCGTCAGGGGACGAGCTTGCCGGGGTTCATGATGCCGGCCGGATCGAGTGCCGCCTTGATCGCCCGGGTGACCGCGACACCGACGTCGCCGAGCTCATCGGCCAGGGCCGCCCGCTTGAGGAGGCCCACGCCGTGCTCGCCCGTCACGGTCCCGCCGAGCGCCAGCGTCACACGGAGGATGTCCGTTGCCGCAGTCTCGGCACGGGCACGCGCCGCCGAGTCGCCGCGCGGCCAGACGAGCGTGGGATGCATGTTGCCGTCACCGACGTGGCCGAATGTGCCGATGAGCACCTGGTGGCCCGTGGCGATCCGGCGGACCTCGCGCAGCAGCTCGACCACCCGACCGAGCGGAACGGCAACGTCCTCCAGCAAGGTCGTGCCCTGACGCTCGAGCGACGGCAGCGCCGCGCGACGGGCATCCATCAGCGCCTCGCTTTCACGCGCATCGGTCGATCGAAAGACTTCCGTCGCGCCGAGCTCACGACAGAGCTCCTCGGCACGTGCCAGGGCGTCGCGCCCGCGTTCGGGCCCTTCGTGACGCACGACGAGGAGCGTCGAGGCGGCCGGCAGGCCGATCGGTCGAGCGGCCTCGATGGCGTCGACCGTGGTGGCGTCCATGAGCTCGAGCACGCTCGGCGCCAGTCCTGACTCCAGGATCCGCCCGGCTGCCATCCCGGCGGCCTCCAGCTCGCCGAATGCGGCGAGCAGCGTCCCCGCCGCCGGGGGAGCCGGGCGGAGGCGGAGCGTCGCGCCGGTGATGATGCCGAGGGTCCCTTCCGAGCCGACGAACAGCGCCACGAGGTCGTAGCCCGCAACGCCCTTGACGCTGCGGTGGCCGGTTCGCAGGACCTGTCCATCCGCGAGAACGACCTCCAGGGCGAGGACTGATTCGCGCGTGGCGCCGTACTTCAGGCAGCGCAGCCCACCCGCGTTCGTGGCCAGGTTGCCGCCGATCGAGCTGATCTCGAAGCTCGAAGGGTCGGGAGCGTATGACAGGCCGGCATCAGCCGCCGCCTTCCCCAGCCGGGCGGTGAGCAGCCCGGGCTCGACCATGGCAACGAGATCAGCACGATCGATCTCGACGATCCGATCCATGCCGGCTGTCGAAACGACCAGGCAACCCTCCACGGCATTGGCCCCGCCGGCGAGCCCGGTGCCGGCGCCGCGCGGAACGACCGGCACGCGATGGCGAGATGCCAGGCGCATGAGGGCCGCAACCTCCTCGGTGGTGGTCGGGAAGGCCGCGGCGGCCGGGCTGCCGGCCTGGAGGGTCCCGGCCTGGTCTCGAGCAAGCCCTTCGAGCGTCGCCGGCTGGGTGGTAAACCGCGCGGGCGGCAGGACCTGCTCGAGTTCGGCCACCCAGACCGGCACGCTCATCTCCGTGCGATCAGCGCGGTTTGGGCGCGATCGCCGTCTCGGTCACCTGGCCGGCGGTGACGGTCACGACCGACACGCGACGCCCGTGGGCCCGTTCCCCGTCGACGATCGCCTTGTACCGGCCGGGCTCCAGGTCGACGAAGCCGAACCAGCCGCTCCCATCGGTCAGCCGTGTGCCGACGAGGGCGTCCGTCTCGGCGTCGTACAGGTCGACGCGGACCTGGTCGAACGGCACGCCGCCCGCAGCGCGCACCGATCCGAGGATGTGCCCGGTGGTCGGAGCCACCTTCCATCCGATCGGCGGCACGGCCGCCGGCTCGGCGAAGACCGGGGGCATCACCGGGTCGTACTCCGAGGGCTGCGTCAGCGCCCTCGTCAGCTCCGCACGCGATGCATCTCCGGAACGCTGGCCCGTGTTCGTCAGCGAGTCGGGGGTCCGGTACGAGTACGCGACCCAGCCGTAGCTCGGGTTGCCGGCAGTCGAGGGCGCCAACGCCTTGCGGGCCTGGATGACGGAATCGCTGATCGAGTTCAGGTACACCGCGGAGCCGATGGCGACATGCCGCCGGTAGGCGTGGTCCTTCGCGTAGTCGTTCCAATGCTCGTACCAGGCCTGCTGGCTGAAGCCCCCGAAGCAGCCCGGGATCGGTCCGCCGGTGCAGAACTCGCGCTTGTAGTTCATCGGGATGTTGAGGTCCAGGATGCCCTCCTCCATCCATGCCCGCCAGTCCTGGAGCGTCTCGCGGTACGGGCGCGACCGTTCCCAACCGCCCAGTTGTTCAGGCCCATCGCCGTAGGTGATCGCGTCCGCACTGATCACGACCTGCGGCTTGAGCGCGTATGACTCGAGGTAGACGCGCCGCACGATGTTGGTGATCTGCTCGCGCCGCCATTGGCTCCATTCAGGGTCGTTCGGAAGAGGAGTGTCGCTCCGTCCGGTGGCCGCGTGGAAGCGCGCGAGCGCGACCGGGTTGTAGCCCCAGCTGTTGTCCTCCGGCCAGGCCGGAAGCTGCCCATCCGGATAGCGGATTCGGTCGAAATTGATGCCGTCGACGTCGTAGTTCTCGACGACGCTGGTGTACATGCTGACGATGTAATCGGCTGCCGCGGGGTGCCCCGGGTCGAGGTAGGTGTCGCCAGGCCGACTGCCGTCGTAGCGGGTCATCACCCAGTTGTCATAGCCGGTCTTCGATGGCCCGTGCGTGTTGTAGACGTGATTCGGCGCGAGTGGCGCGACGCCCGAGTTCCAGATCGCGGTGGCGATGATCCAGGCGTGGACCTCGATGCCCGCGGCGTGCGCCTTGTCGAGGAGCGTCTGGAGCGGGTCGTACGGCAGCGGCGCGATGTTGGCTTGCGTGCGCGGCATGATCGCGTTGTTGCAGAAGCAGTCGCCGCGGCGTCCGACCTGGACGACGACGGCATTGAAGTTGCCGGCCGTGGCATCCGCGACGAGCTCGTCGATCTCGGCGGGAGTGAAGATGCCCTCGCCGAAGGCATCGACCCAGTAGGCGCGGAAATCCTGCTCGTCCGCGGCATCGGTTCGAGCGCCGGGCGTCAGCGCGCCGCTCAACGCGGCGAACAGCGCCAGGCTGATGGCGACGGCCATCGAGCGTCGGGTGTGGCCTGTCATGATCCGTGCACTCCCCTTCGTCGGGCGTCGGGATCCGCGATCCGCAGGCGTCGCACCGGTCCCACCGGCACACCCGCGTCCTCGAATTGACGCGCCCCGCGTCCCCCGGGCCAGATGGCTGCCGCCGCGACAGCGGGCCGCGCTGATCGTGCGCGACGTGATCGGCTGGCCGGCCGCCGAGACCGCTTCGCTGCTCGACACGAGCGTCGCCGCCGCGAACAGCGCCCTTCAGCGAGCCCGAACCACGATGCAGGAGCACCTTCCCGCACGGCGGACCGAATGGTCGGCCGGGAAGCCCAGCGATGCGGAACGGGTGCTGCTGGACCGGTTCATCGACGCCCACGAGCGAAACGACGCGGCGGCGGCCGTCGCGATCGCGTCGCAGGATCTCCGGATCTCGATGCCGCCGGACATGATGGTGTTCGACGGGCTCGATGTGATCGCGCCATTCCTCGAGCGGGCCTTCGCCGCGGAGACGCGGGACGGCGACTGGCGCCTGGTGCCGACCTGGGCGAACCGGATGCCGACCGCGGCCAGCTACCTACGCCGCCCTGGCGATTCCGAGTTCCGGGCGTTCAAGTTCGACGTCCTGCGCATCGAGGACGGCGCCATCGCCGAGATCACGACCTTCGGCGCCGGACTGTTCTCGGCGTTCGGCCTGCCGCCTTCGCTCTGACCGTGTGCGCGAGCGATGGGCGACTCGATCGCGCCATCACGGCCGCGCCTGCCAGGCAGGAGAGGCCGAGCACGGTCAGGGAGAGCGCCCTGCCGGGTCCTTCCGGCAGCGGCAGGGCAGTATCGGGCACGGCCTGGCGCAGCGTGTCACGCAGTTCGGCAGCGTCCGCCATCTCCCAGTAGCCGCCGGTGCTCGAGAGACTGCCATCCGGACCGATGATCCAGGCCACGTCCCCTACGCTCAGAAGCTCCGCGTCCATGATGCCGAGGATCACGCGCTGTCCGACCTCGAGCCCGATCTCGCAGCCGCGACCACCGGGGGCGACCGTCGGCCCGATGCGCACCTCGGCGCCGAAGGCCTGTCCCTTGAAGACCTCGTCGACGCTGAGCCGGTATGCGACTCCGTCGAGCCGCGCCTCTTCGACGGTGCCCTCCACGATCAGCGATGATCGGGAGACCACCTCGTCGAATGTCGGCATCGGGCCCGAGCAGGCGTATGCGGGCCGCGGAAGGGCGAGCACCAGGGCTGCCACGGCTGCCGCAGGCAGAACGCGTCGAGCCGACTTGACCCACATCGGCGAACAGTACAACGCGACCGAAGCTTTGGGGCCTCCGGATGCCATTCGGCGGTTCGTCACATTCAGGCTCACAACCGCACAACGAGCACCCGCGCGTGCAATTTCGTAACAGCTGCGGCGGTCAACCCGCAAGGCGCCCCGAAATGACAGGATGACGACACGTACTGCGGCTGTTGTCTGAATCTGCTGGCAGCCGGCCGACGTGACGGGGCAAATCTCAGCACGGAAGGGAGCAACCTGTGGCCACGGAGCTCCGGGACTACCGCATCGTGGAAGGCTCGCTGGACCAGTGGGTCGAGGAATGGCGGACGCGAATCGCTCCGATCCGGCGTGAGCTGGGGTTCACGGTCGAGCGAGCGTGGAAGGTCGAGGATGAGGGCCGGTTCGTCTGGCTGCTGACCTACCCGGGCGACTGGCAAGCCTTCGAGGCGGCCGATCGGGCGTATTACGACTCGCCCCAGCGAAAGGGCCTCGACCCGAACCCGGCGCGCCTCATCGGCAAACAGAGCGTCGCGAAGCTCACCGAGATCGAGCTCTAGACCTCCTCCTCCTTGAAGACCACTTCGCGCTTCTGGCGGATCGCGGGCAGGACGGCAATGACGATCGCGCCCACGGCGAACGCCAGCAGCACGGCCGAGATCGGCCGGCTGATGAAGATCGACGGGTCGCCGCGCGAGATGATCAGCGCCCGGCGCAGGTGGTCCTCTAGCAGCGGCCCGAGCACGAAACCGAGAAGGAGCGGCGCGGGCTCGCAGCCGAGCTTGATGAGCCCGTAGCCGAGGAGGCCGAAGAAGGCGATCGCAAAGACGTCCCATGCGCTGAACGCGAGCGAGTACGTCCCGATCGCGGCGAACGCGATGATCGCCGGGTAGAGCATGCGGTACGGGATCGTCAGCATGCGGACCCAGATCCCGATGAGCGGCAGGTTGAGGAGCACCAGGAACAGGTTCCCGATCCACATCGAGACGATGAGGCCCCAGAACAGCTCCGGCTCGCGGTCGATGACCGTCGGGCCCGCGGAGATCCCGTGGATCGCTAAGCCGGCGAGCATGAGCGCCATGACCGGATTCGCCGGCAGGCCCAGGGTCAACAGCGGGATGAACGACGTCTGGGCCGCGGCGTTGTTGGCCGACTCCGGGGAAGCCACCGCTTCGATGGCGCCATGGCCGAACTCCTCCGGGTGCTTCGAGACGCGCTTTTCGAGGGCATAGGCGCCGAACGAAGCCAGGACGTGCCCCGCACCGGGAAGGATGCCGAGGGCCGAGCCCAGGACGGTGCCGCGCAGGATCGGCGCAGTCATGCGGCGGAAGTCCTCGCGCGAGGGCCACAGGTCGGTGATCGTCTTCGTGACGAGCTTGCGGGTCTTCTCGTCCTCGAGGTTCCGCAGGATCTCGGCGATCCCGAACATCCCGACCGCCACGGAGACGAAGTTGACGCCGTCGAACAGCTCGCGCACGCCAAAGGTGAAACGCGGCGTGCCCGTATAGATGTCCTGCCCGACGGTGCCGAACAGCAGGCCGAGGACGATCATCGCCAGCGCCTTGATGGTCGAGCCCCGGGCCAGGGTGATCGACGCGATGAGCCCCAGCACGACGAGCGAGAAGAACTCAGCCGATCCGAACGTCAGCGCCACGCCCGCCAGCGGCGGTCCGAACAGGACGATCACGATCGTTGCCACCGTGCCGGCAAAGAAGGACCCGATCGCGGCCGCCGCCAGTGCCGGACCGGCCCGCCCCTTCTTCGCCATCTCGTGGCCGTCGATGGCGGTCACCGCCGCCGACGACTCACCCGGCAGGTTGATGAGGATCGCCGTCGTCGATCCGCCGTACTGGGCCCCGTAGTAGATGCCCGCCAGCATGATGAGCGCGGAGACCGGCTCGAGGCCGAAGGTGATCGGCAGCAGCAGGCCGATCGTCGCCGTCGGACCGATCCCGGGCAGCACGCCCACCGCGGTGCCGAGGAGGACGCCAAGGAAGCAGTAGAGCAGGTTGTCGAGTCGGACGGCCGTCTCGAGCCCGAGCCTGAGGTTGTCGAAGAGCTCCATCGGCGCGGCCTACAGCGGGATCCAACTGCCGACGAGCGGCAGCCGCAGCTGCAGGGCGACGATGAAGATCGCCACCGACAGCGCGGTGAGTCCCACGGCGATGATCACCGCCTCGCGGATCGAGGTCGCGGAGCGAGCGAACGCTGCCAGCAGCGTGCTTCCCAGGAGCGCCCCCACCACGCCGAGCCCGTTGATGGTGACGCCGAAGAAGAGGAGGGCGGCGGTGATCAGGATGACCGCGCGCCAGTCCACCTCGCCAATGGGCTCGCCCGTTCCGGCGATGAACCCCTTGACGATCACCAGCAGCCCGAGCGTGACGAGGATGCCGCCCAGGACGAGTGGGACATAGCCGGGGCCCATGCGCAGCGGCGAGCCGACGTCGTAGGCCAGGGAGCCGGTGGCGAAGGCGACGCCGATCGCGACGAAGATCGCCCCCGCCATGATGTCCTTGAGCGCCCGGCGGACCTGGGGCACCGACAAACTACCTCCGGTATTGACCGAGGGGGCGGCGGGGACGCCACCCCATCGGTGATGTCGCGCCGCTAGCTGGCCGTCACCCCGGCGTCCTCGATGATCGGCCGCCACAGCTCGATCTGCGCCTCGAGATGCTCGCGATGAGCGTCGGGCGTGGCCCGGTCCTCCGAGACGGGAGCCGTGCCGAGGTCGCCGAGCCGCGAGATGACATCCTCGTTCTGCAACGCGACGACGAGCGCGGCACTGAGGGCGTCGACGACCTCCTGCGGCGTGCCGGCAGGCACGTACAGGCCGTGCCAGACGGTCACCTGCACGTCGGGCAGGCCGCCCTCCTCGGTCGTCGGCACGTCCGGGAGCGCCTCGATCCGCTCGGGCGTGGTGACGGCATAGGCCTTCACCTCGCCGCCCAGGATGCGCTCCGCCGTGTTCGTGGTCTGGTCGCACATGAAGTCGACCTGGTCACCGAGCAGGTCGTCCATTGCGGGCCCGGTCCCGTCGTAGGGAACCTCGTTCATGTCGAGCCCCGTGCCCGCTTCGAACAGGAGCCCGCAGAGCTGCGACGCCGCGCCC
>JACCWY010000303.1 GCA_013697395.1 Chloroflexota bacterium
GTTGTGGGCGCCGTCGAGGAGGACGCGCCCGATGCCCAGTCGCGCGCCGTCGAGCAGCTCGAGCCGCCCGGGCCATCGTGCCGCGGCCAGGCCGGCTCGCAGCTGGTCCTCCTCCACGCCCAGGCTCCAGCGCTCATCCATGGCCTCCAGCATGGCGATCGCCACGGCCGCATTCTCCGCCTGGTGCGCTCCGAGCAGGCCGATCCGCACGTCCCGCAGCCGGCGCGACGGCGTCTGCAGGTCGACCACGATCCCGTCCCAGCCCGCATGGCGCAGGGTGGCGCGGTAGGGCTGGCGCGGGCCGGCGCGCCGCAGGGGCACCTGGAGCCGCGCGCATCGGTCAAGGATGGGTCTCAGGCCGCGTCCCGACGCGCCGGTGACGGCGAGGTTGCCGGGCTTGACGATTGCCGCCTTCTCGCCGCCGATCGCGATGAGCGTATGGCCGAGATGGGCCTCGTGGTCGCGCTGCACGTTGGTGACGGTCGCCACGCCGAGGTCGAGCACGTTCGTCGCGTCGAGCCGCCCGCCCATCCCGACCTCCACGATGGCGAGGGCCACGCCTCGCCGAGCCAGCTCGATGATCGCGGCGGCCGTGAGCGCCTCGAACTCGGTCGGGGGTCCGACTTCGGCGGCGACGCGGTCGATGGCCGGCAGGACCCGCTCGATAGCGGCCGCGAAGTCCGCCTCGGGGATCGGCTCGCCATCGATGGCGATGCGCTCGCGGTAGGTCACCAGGTGCGGCTTCGGCATCGTGCCGACCACGAGGCCCGCCGACGAGAGGACCGACCGCGCCATGGCCACCACGCTGCCCTTGCCGTTGGTGCCGCCGACCAGCGCGCCGCGCAGGGACCGCTCCGGGTTGCCGACCTCCGCCAGCAGGCGCTCCACGCGCTCGAGGCCCAGGCTGATCCCGAAACGCCCGCGCTCGGTGAGCGCGGCGACCGCCTGCCCGTAGGTCAGTGGCGTCGAAGGCGCATCCGGATCGATGTCGGTCAAGCCGTCAGTCCGAGGCGTCCTCGTAGAAGACGCAGTCGTTGAACTGTCCGGTCAGGCACAGGTCGTTCACGTAGCCGGAGTCGAGGTGGACGCCACCACGCAGCTCGCATCGGCTCACCGTGCCTTCCTGCTTCATCAGCGTTCGCATCAGCTGCGGGGCGCGGATCGGAACGCGGCTCTGCGGCCCGTGGGTCAGGTAGAAGTGCGGACAGTGGTGACGGCGGGGCTTGCTGTACCCGAGCGGCATGCCGCGGCGACCGACGTGGACCGCCAGTGGCTCCGGCGCGCCGGCGAAGCGCTTCTCCGCGATCACGCATCGACCCGGCTCGCACTCCTTGTCGTTGTGGCAGCACGCACGCGCCGGACCGACGCCCTCGACGGCCCACAGCTCCCAGCATGGACGTCGCAGGATGAACGCCGGACACCGGTAGCGAATGGTGAGGTCGCAGTTCTCGACCTCCCAGCACATCGTGCGCCGATCGCCCTCGCGTCGCTCGGGGGCGAAGGGATCGGCGACGTTGCGTCGTTCACTCCCGGCGCGACGCTCGGTCTTGATGATCATGGATGCTCGGGCAGCCCTCCTCTCGCGGGAGTGTAGCGGCTGCGGCGCGCAGAGCACGGTACGGCGGTATGTCCTCGCGCCCATACCGGACGATCCACGGGGTCGGCGCGCCCACTGGGCTGCCCTACGGAAATGGCCACGCACGCCGCCGATGTCGTACGGCGCGTCAACCGATGAACTGGCTGAGGCGCTCCTCCATGACCTCCTGGGGCATGTACCCGACCAAGCGCGCAGCCTCGCGGCCGTTCTGGAAGACGATCAGTGTCGGGATGCTGAAGATGCTGTAGCGCATCGCGAGCTGCTGGTTCTCGTCGGTGTTGACCTTTGCAACCGCGATCTTCTCGGCGTACTTGTCGCCGAAGCTCTCGACGACGGGCGAGACGAGCCGGCACGGACCGCACCACGGTGCCCAGAAGTCGACGAGGACCGGCTTGTCCGCATTGAGTACCTCCGATTCAAAGGTCGCGTCGTCGACCGAGACCGGCGCAGTGGTTGCCATCGCTGAACGACTGTTCCTCCCAAACGTGGAGTGGGACTCGGCTCATCCTAGCATCGGGCGTTCCACCGTTACGGTGGCGGCAGGGTCGGCTCCGTGCTCGGCGCGGGCGGCGGTGTCGGCGGCGGCGTTGGCACCGGTGTCGGGATCGGCGTCGGCACGGGTGTCGGGATCGGCGTCGGCGAGGGCGTCGGCCCGGTGCTGACGATGAGGTCGATCTGCGAGCCGACCGGCTCATCGGTGCCCGGTGGCGGGTCGCTCGTGATGACCGAGCCGTCGGGGATGTTGGCGCTCGGCTCGCGCCGGATGTCACCGACACGCAGCTCGAACTCTCGCAGTGTCACCTCCGCCTGGCTCAGCGTCTGGCCGCTGAGGCTGGGGACGGTGACGAGCTCCTCGCCGCTCGATACGAAGACCCGGACCGTGCCGCCCGCGGGCACCGTCTCCCCGCTCGCGGGCTCGCAACGGATCACGTCGCCGTCGTCGACGTCGTCGGAGCTCTCCTGTTGCTCGTCGGGTTCCAGGTCGAGATCCGCGAGCTGGGCGCGCAGGGTCGTGACCGTCACGCCCTCGCAGGCCGGGACCGTGACCGTCACGGCGCTCGGGGTTGGGC
>JACCWY010000365.1 GCA_013697395.1 Chloroflexota bacterium
GGACGGTCGCTCGCAGGCCGCGGAGCCGAGGCGGTGGGTCCACGCTAAAGAATCGAGGAGTGTAGCGACACGAGAGCGCCACGCAGTCGCCAGCGCGAGGCACGTGCCACCGTGACTGCATATCAGGGACCTTGCTGGGAGCGAGTTGCTCAGCCTCAAAGGTTGGCCCGGCGCAGTGGCGGTAAGCTGCCGGCCGGGTCGCCGTCGCGCACATCACGTGGGCGACGACAACCAGCCGGATCCTATCGACACCGAATGGTTATGGGAACTACAAGCCTTTCCCCCGGCCTCGGTCTTCCACATGTGGGTTGGCAGCGCGGCCCCGACACCTGCCGCGGACGCCAGTGGATGGCGGTGAGCAATTCGGGGAGGCTTTGGGTTACGGTCGGCAAGCACCCTTATCAGCAACCTAATGGAATCGCACCATGCGTCCCACAGCGGCTCATGGAGCGTAAATCGCTTCAGGTTGGCACGGTTGACGCGGAATATCTGCGCATCCGGTATGCGGTACCAAGTCTCATCTAGGCCCAATTTCGAGCGTGGAATCGGGCTGTTCGTGCACGCCGTACCCTTCCGCGTGCCCTTTCCAGTCTCCCGCGCCGTGGTCCGCCGGCCCCGCGAGCATCGGGTGGTACCACGTGTCGGGTCAGATAGGTCCTCTCAACGAGGTGCTCAGAGCGCAGAGACCTCCGCGATGCAGTCGGTCCCCTTCGGCTCCTGGTACGACCGCGGCAGCTTGTAGCCGCGCTCGGCCAGGATGGTTCGCAGGCGGTCGGGGTAGTTCGTGATGATCCCGTCCACCCCGGCGTCGATGAGCGATTCCATCGTCGCCGGATCGTCGATCGTCCACGGCACGACGGCGAGGCCGGCCTCGTGCGCCTCCGCCACCAGCTCCGGCGTGGTGTACGGAACGTAGCCCGGATCGTTCACCCTCCCGTTCTGTGGCATGCCATGCACGGGTGAGATGGCATCGGCGCCGAAGGAGGCCGCAGCGTCGACGAGGCTGCCATCGAATTGGTCGATGTCGATGCCGCCGAGCCAAGGAGAGGCGCCCGGTTGACCGACCTGGAGGAAGTCGCCGTTGGTCAGGGCGATGATCGGAAGGCGTGGCTCGACCTGTTGCATCAGCATCAGTGCGCCCCAGTCGAAGCTCTGGATGGTGACGCGGTTGAGGAGGCGGGCCTCGCGGACCTCGGCGGCCGTGATCTCCACGAACTGCTCGCGCGGCGCGGTCTGCTCTGGCGCACCCGCCTCGACCTTCGTCTCGATGTTGAGCCACACCTGGTTGGCTTTGTAGCAGTTGACCAAGGCGAGCACTTCGCTCAGCAGCGGGATCCGCGCGCGTTCGACGACCTCGGCGTCCGGATGGTCCGCGAGCAGCGTTCCGCAGTCGAGCGTCCACACCTGCGCGAGCGTCAGGTTCTTGATGTAGTCACCCACGTACGGGTACTCCGGATCCCCGGCGAAGGCGGGAGAGGTGTCGCGGCACTTCACCGCCGTTACCTGCCGATCGTGGGTCACGACCGCCTGCCGATCCTCGGTGATCTGGACGTCCAGCTCCAGGGTGGTCACCCCGAGCTCGAGCGCATTGGCGAAGGCCTGAAGCGTGTTCTCGGTCACGAGACCCAGCCCGCCGCGGTGTGCCTCGAGGTCGAACTGGTTTGGTCCGGGCGCCGGCAGGTGGTTCCCGATCTGCCCGGGGGCACCTATCGGCGGAGCAGCGAGCATCGAGCCGGCGAGGACGACCGAGGCCGCGATGGCGGCGAGGGGTACCATCTGCGCGCGCGCCGCGGCGACGAAAGCTGGCGGGAGAAATGTGCGTTCACGGCTCGTTCCCCTTTCGCGATGGTCGGCCCGATGGCCGCGTTCCATCCTACGCCGGGCTGCAATCCGGGTGCCTGGCGGGTCGAGATGGCCGGCGGCGCTCCGCTGAGTTAGAGCAGGAAACTCCGCGTAGTCGGCGTGCTCGGCTAGCAGACGCCGCCCGTCCTTCGGGGGTCAGCTCGAGACCGGCGCCCGCGCCTCGTGGGGTAGGCCGGACTGCCGCGAGCATCGTGGCATTGGCCGAGCGATCCCGCGTGGCCAAGGTGGCAACACTCGACGACCGGCACTTCCGCCTCGCTCGACCGGCCCATGCCGCCGCGCTGGAAATCGTGCCGTAATGTGGTCCGTTAGGAGTGGGCATGGGGTAAGCCCCATGCGGGATCACGGGTAGTGGCCGGCATGCCATCGCCAGCTCTTGCCGTCGGTGGACAGAAAGCGTTCAGAGTCCGCTTGGCCGTTGCGCTCGTTACGAGGATTGCGGCGTTGCCGATCACCAGCAGATCGCGCTCCCGTAGCGCCCTACGCGAGCTGGATGTCCGTCTGGGGGAAGTCATTGCCCTTGGCCAAGAGTGGTTCGTCTGCCGCCCTCGCGGCCGCGTAGGCGAGGCAGTCCCCGAGGTTCAGGCCCGCAGGATGCCGCGACTTACCGAACCGCCACCAGGCCGACACCGCTTCCCGCCAGTGTCCGGCGCCAAACTCGATCACGACCGCATCCGAGGCCACAACCAGCTCGGCAAGCAGCTCACCGGCGTCCTCGTCGATGCGCGCCGAAAGGACGATGCCAGCTTCGACGAGCGTCGGAGCGGCGACGGCGACCGTGTCGGCCGCGTTGATCTTGGCCACGAATGTTTCCCGTTCCGGCTCGTCCAGCGCGATGGCCACGAGTGCCGAACTGTCGAGGATCACGCGCCCTCCGCGCCGTAGCCGAGGATCGCCTCCTCCTGCTCCTTGCTCAGCTCGCTGCCGCGGACACCGGCGGGTAGCCGCGGCCACAACCGCTGTTCGAGCAGGCCGACCATCCGATCACCCCTGGCCATCCCGCTCCGGGCCAGCAGCAGCCGCTGCTTGCGCTCGCTGAGGGCCTGCCGGACGGCGCCCATCTTCGACTCGCCGGTCAATGCGGCGATCTCGCTCGCCAGCCGCTCGGTCTCCGCATCCTTGATGTTCAATCCCATGGTGTAAATATAGGCGAATGGTGTAATCGCGTCGCGTTCCCGCATGCCCAGGGCTGCAGATCAAGAGATAAGCGCCCACTCCGCGAGGCGCTAATCGGCTTGGGCCGAGCCCCCTGGTGGCGTGAACACGCAGCGCGAAGGGAAGGGTAGAACAGCCAAGAGTCCGGCTCTGCGCCTGAACCCCCACCTGAACCCTTTTGCGAGCTGGCCCATGTGTAACCAATGCGTCCCATGGCGTCTAATCTGAACCAGGTTGGGACGCATGGGACGATCCAACCAGCATCCGATATGCGGTACCAACATTCATCCTTCGGCCCCAATCCGAGCGTGATTCGGGCTTCTTCGTGTTCGCGGAGGCCGCCGTACCCTTGTTTGTACCCTTACGGGATCCGAGAGCAGTCGGTCCATCTGAGAGCGGCTTCCT
>JACCWY010000403.1 GCA_013697395.1 Chloroflexota bacterium
GTCTCCCAGTTGCCGCTCCACGCGGCTCCCGAGCCGAGCGCCAGCAGGACGGCGACGACGGTCAGGCCGATGCCGATGACGCGAGACGCGTCCGGAAGCTCGATCCCGCCCAGCTGACGCACCGGTGCCTGGGGCACGATCCGCCGCGCCACCCAGATGCTCACCAGCGTCGGGACGAGCATCGCCGCGAAACCGATCCCGAACAGCGACACCTGGGCCCAGAGCCGCGTCGTCAGCACGTCCCGGCGGCCGAGCTCGCCGTACCACATGACGTCGGTGATGAGGTTCACCACGCCGCCGAGCAGCGCCAGGACGACCAGGACGAGCACGAAGCCGCCGCCGATGACCAGGTACCGTCGCCACGGGACGTCGCCGCCGGCCGCGGGCGGGAAGGTCGGCCCGCCGCCGTTGCCCCGCCTGCCCGCGCGCCGAGCCTGGTCGAGGGGCGTCACGTTGCGCGGATCCTCGCGCTCGCGGCGCTCGAACGGACGGCCCTCGCGCTGCGCATCAGCTTCCGCCTGGCGGCGCTGAAGCTCGTCGAGGAGCTTGTCGAACCAGCTTGACATGTGCGCCGCATGCTACCGGGTGGCGCGGTCATCCGTGGCGCGGGGCCACTCGCCAAGAGCCCTCGACGTACGATCTCCCGCATGCAGCTCGCCGGCTCCTGCTTCTGTGGCGCGGTCCGCTTCACGGTGGGGACCCGCACTCCGTACCCGTACCGCCGCTGCTACTGCGCGCGCTGCCGAAAGACGGCCGGCGGCACGGGCGCTGCCGCGAACCTCCTGGCCCAGGCCTCGACCCTGGCCGTCGAGGGAGCCGAGGCGCTCACCGAGTACGCCGCGCCCGATGCGACGCGGACCCGCTTCTGCTCGCGCTGCGGTTCGGCCGTCTACCTCACCATCGATTCGGTGACCGACTTCGTGTATCCGTTCGCGTCGGCCGTGGACACGCCGCTGCCGGAGCCGCCCGAACGCGTCCACGTCTTCACGGGCGACGCACCCGCCTGGGCGAACCCTCCGTCGAGCCCGACCGACCTGACCGTGGAGCGCAACACGAACGAGTCGATCGAGGGCTGGCACCGGCGCAAGGGCCTGCTCGACGGCGGCAGGGGATGACTGCCATGGCCGCCCGGTGACCACGCCGGGCCGGACCGCGCCCGCGCCGACGTGTCAGGTCAGCCGGGCGTCCGGCGCGGCCCCGGTGTCGCTGCCTCACCCGCGGATCCCTCCGCCGCCGGGAGCAGGCTGCGTCGCTGCTGCTTCAGCGCGCGTTGCGTGCTGAGTGGCACCCGTTCGCGCCGCGCCACCTCCGCCGCATCGGCCCACGTGGCGTCCCGGTTCGTCGTCCGCAGCTCGCGAAGCTTCGAGTTCACCCACAGGTAGAGGTCACCGTTGGACTTGTGCGCATAGCGCCCGACCAGGCCGACGGCGCGGACGGCCTCGATGGCCGGCAGGAACTCGGTCGCGTACCAGTCGGCCGCTGCCTGGTTGATCGGCACCACGGCGCCGCGCGTGACGCTGAGCTGGTAGGCATGGGACCCGACGATCTCGAGCAGGTCGGCGTAGCCGGTGGGTCGGTGGACCTCGATGCTCGCATCGTTCGCGGTGGCGGCGGCCAGGCCGGTGCGTTCCATGAAGATGCGGTGCTGCTCGGTGTGGATGAGCTGCGGGATGTCGACGCCCGGATGCAGCTGGTGCGAGGTGCTGATCGCGGTCACCTCGGCATCCATGTATTCCATCCGCGACTCCCTGGCCAGCGCGACCCGATGGTGGCCGTCGATCACGAAGTAGAGCCCGCCCACCTCGTACACGGTGATGGGAGGCATCTCGTCGTGCTCAAATGCCTCCTTGAGCGACTTGACGCGCTTGCGCAGCTCGGGACGGCGAGGACGGAAGAAGCGGTCGAAATCGACCATTCGGTCGACCGAGCCCGCGATCTTGTCGACCGGGATGGTCTTCACGCCCACGTAGCGCTGACCAAGGATCCGCAGCCGGCCGCGGACCTCTCCGTATGGCAGCAGTGCATCGGCCGAGGTCATGGAACTCAGGATACCAATGCCGCCAAATCGCCCACGGAAGCGGAGTCACGCTCGACCGTCCAGGTAGGCGAGCACCGCGAGGACGCGTCGGTTGTCGTCGGGGTGCTCCTCGAGAGCCAGCTTGGAGAAGATGGTTGCGACCTGCGCCTCGACTGTCTTCACGGAGATCGACAGGCGGTCGGCGACCGAACGATTCGAGCGGCGGTGACGTGACCGTCGCCTTCGGCTCCGTGTGGGCCACAGCTGGCCAGGCGCTCACCGTCTACCGGTTGGAACCCTGATCACTCCCACTCGATGGTGGCAGGCGGCTTGGAGCTGATGTCGTATACGACCCGGTTCACGCCGGGCACCTCGTTCACGATGCGGCTGCTGATCTTGGCCAGCACCTCGTAGGGCAGGCGCGCCCAGTCGGCGGTCATGCCGTCGTCGCTCGTCACGGCCCGCACCGCCACGACGTTGGCGTAGGTCCGCCCATCGCCCATCACGCCCACCGATCGCACCGGGGTGAGGATGGCGAAGCTCTGCCACAGGGACCGATACAGGCCGGCGGCCTTGATCTCGTCGATCACGATCCAGTCGGCCTCGCGCAGCGTCTCGAGCCGTTCGGCCGTGACCTCGCCGATGATGCGGATGGCGAGACCCGGCCCAGGGAACGGCTGGCGCTGGACCATGGCATCCGGCAGCCCGAGCTCCACGCCCACCCGGCGCACCTCGTCCTTGAACAGGTAGCGCAACGGCTCGATGAGCCGGAACCGCAGGTCCGACGGCAGCCCGCCGACGTTGTGGTGAGTCTTGATCTTCTGCGAGGTCTTCGTCTCGGACGTCTTCGACTCGATCACGTCCGGATAGAGCGTGCCCTGGGTCAGGAAGTCGATCTGTCCGAGGTGCGCTGCCTCCTCCTCGAAGACCCTGATGAACTCGTCCCCGATGATCCGGCGCTTATCCTCTGGATCCTCCACCCCTGCCAGGCGCCTGATGAACCGATCCCGAGCGTCGACCATTACGAGGTTCATGCCCAGGTCCCGCTCGAAGGTGACCCGCAGCAGCTCCGACTCGCGCTTCCGCATGAGTCCGTGGTCGACATAGATGCAGGTCAGCTGGGCGCCGATGGCCCGATGCACCAGCGTCGCGGCGACCGCGGAGTCAACCCCGCCCGACAGAGCGCAGATGACGCGGCCCTCCCCCACCCTCTCGCGGATCTCGGCGACGGTCGTCTCGATGAGGTTCGACGCGGTCCAGTTCGGCCGCACTCCGGCGATGCCCACCACGAAGTTGCGCAGGATGTCGCGCCCGATCGGCGTGTGGACCACCTCGGGATGAAACTGGATGCCGTACAGGTTGCGACCCGGATCGGCCAGGCCGGCGAAGGGCGTCGAGTCGGTCTGGGCCGTCGGCCGGAACCCGGGCGGCGCCCGGACGATCGAGTCGCCATGGCTCATCCACACCGGCTGCTCGCGCTCGATGCCGGCGAAGAGCCCATCCGCATCGGTCAGGTTGACCGTCGCCGGGCCGTACTCACGCTTGGCCGACGGCAGGACTTCGCCACCCAGCTCATGGGCCATCAGCTGGAGCCCGTAGCAGATGCCGAGAACCGGGATGCGGCCGGACCACAGCGCCGGGTCCGCGCGCGGCGCATCGGTGTCGTAGACCGATGAGGGCCCGCCCGACAGGATCACCGCCTTCGCGCCGCGGCGCTCGAGCTCGGCCATCGGCGTGTCGTGCGGCAGGAGCTCGGAGTAGACGTTCAGCTCGCGCACGCGACGCGCGATGAGCTGGGCGAACTGGCTTCCAAAGTCGAGGATGACGACGGTGTCGGGGTGCTCCGGCGCCTCGGTCTCGACGCGTTGCGGTGGCGGCGCGTGGAGCGCCTGCTCGAGGTAGGCCTCGACCTCGGCGTCATCGGGAGCCAGGACGCGGTGGCCGGCGTTGGCGGCCTCGCCGTGGACGGTCCTCCCGCGTTCGGCGGGCCTGGAATCCGAGGAGTCGCTCAATGCCGCTCCGTTGGGCGAGGTGGTCCCCTCAGAGTCTAGCGATGATGCGACGCCCAAGGATGCCGGAGGAGCAGGTCGCGCGGCATCGGTCCCTCAACGTGTCACGCCTGAGCCGGTTCGCCCTGCGCGGCCTGTCTCGGTCGACCTCGTTGTTCGAGGTCCATGACGGTCGGCCCACCCGGCAGTTTCCCGCGCCGCGTGCAGAGCGCCTCGACGAAACCCTGACGTTTCGCTGCCGAGGTCAACCGTCGAGCCACACGCGCGGATGGACCGCGAGGAGGTCCTCGATTGGGATGCCGCCGGCCCCGACGATGAGCGATCGTGCACCCCGGTGCGTGTGCGTGAACGCGACGGTCCCCGGGGAGCCGCGCGCGTGGCCCGTCTTGACCTCGATCGCGATCGGCGTGTCTCGCGAGCGCATGAGCTTTCCCGGTCGCACGACCCAGTCGACCTCGTTGTTCCCCTCGCGCCAGTACGCGAGCTCGTCGGGATCGCCGTGCGCCCAGAGGTGCGCCCCCACGGCGGTCTCGACCAGCCGTCCCCACGTCTCGGGGTCGGCTCGAGCGCGCGTGAACGTCGTGCGGGCGGTGGCCGTCATGAGCCCGGTGTTGAGGGCAAGCAGCTTCGGGCTCGACGCGCGGCGCCGCACCGCGGAGCCGGAGTACTTGCCGATCCCGGTCACCATGCCGGCGCCACCAAGCAGCTCGAGGTAGTGGGCGAGGGTCACGGTGTTGCCCGCATCGGTCAGGGTGCCGAGCATCTTGGTGTAGCTCAGCACCTGCCCCGAGTACGAGCAGGCCAGGCGGAAGAGCTGGCGCAGCAGGGCTGGCTTCTCCACCCGGTTGAGGAGCAGGATGTCGCGCGACAGGTTCGTCTCGACGATCGAGTCGAGGATGTACTCCTCCCAGCGGCCGTGGCTCCTGATGAGCCGCGCAGCCCCCGGATACCCGCCGTAGAACAAGTACGTGTCGAGATCCCAGCCGAACGCGTCGCGCATCTCGGCAAAGGTCCAGTGCGTGACGCGAACCATCTCGAACCGCCCGGCCAGGCTGTCCGACAGCCCCTGTCGCACGAGCAGCGGCGCGGACCCGAGGAGCATGACCCGCAGTGGGAGGACGGATGCGGTGTCCTCGTCCCAGAGCTGCTTCACGACGTCCGACCAGTCCCGGATCTTCTGGATCTCGTCGAGCACGAGCAGGCCGCCGGCACGCCCGCCCATCTTCGCCTGCTGGCGTCCGATCGCCCACTGCGTGTAAAGCCAGCCGATGTCCTCGGGATCCGGCGCGTCGGCGGAGGCGAAGTGGCCGGGGATGCCGATGGCGTCCATCACCTGGCGCGCGACGGTCGTCTTGCCGACCTGGCGCGGGCCGGCGAGCACCTGGATGAATCGACGCGGCTCGTGGGCTCTCGCCAGGATGTCGTCGTAGACCGGTCGCCGGTAGACCTTCGATGCGCGGCTCAATTTCACTCAACCTTCTGAGCAAGATTACTCAGTATGGTGAGGAAGTTTACTCAGTCGACTCCAACCGGACGCGTTCGAGCGCGGTCGCCGTCGGCTCGGCTGGGAAGGGAGACCGACGAATGGCCTCGTCACGACCGATGGCGCCGCCCGCCAGCTCCCTGCCCAGCTGCGCGAGGACCGCCAGCTGCTCCACCTGGTCCTGCGCGAAGCGACGATCGAAGGGATCGCCGTGGCCGGGGACCACGATCCCCTTGACGTTGTCGACCAGCGCATGGCCGGTCTCGACCCAGGCGATCGGGTAGCTGTCGCCGAACGCCGGCGCCGGCGCGTTCTCCAGCAGGTCGCCGGCAAACAAGACCGATGCGTCCGGGACCGTGATCACGATGTCGTTGTCCGTATGCCCGCGCCCGAGGTAGTGCAGCTCGACCTTCCGGTCACCGAGGTCGAGGGTCGCTGACTCGTCGAACACCTCGGAGGGTGGCGTGAGCTCCACCTCGTCGAAGGCCTCATCCGGATACTCTCGCGACATCCGTGCCCGCATCTCCTCGCCCTGCTCGACGATCATGGTGGCGCAGCGCACATGACCCCAGATCGGCGTCGGCAGGAAGCGGGCGTTGCCAAAGGAATGGTCCCAGTGACCGTGCGTGTTGACGACGGCCGCCAGCGGATTGCCGCCGAGGGCCTGGATGTCCGCGCGCAGCTCATCGGCCAGCGGGTGGGTGGCCCTGGTGTCGATGATGACCAGCCCGTCCTCCCCGCCGATGACGCCGATCGTCTGGTCCAGCCACGCGTAGCGCCGGACCCAGACCCGGTCGCCGATCTCCCGCCAGACCGAGGTCACGCGCCGAGTCGAACGGCGGTTCCCGACGCGGTCACCATGAGCATGCTGCCTCCGGCGAACAGGTCCCGCACGATGTTCGCGCCGAGAATGGCCTCGCCCGCGACGACGCCGAGATACTCGGTGATCGTGCGCCCTTCGACGCTCGGGGTGGTCGTCTGGATCATCACTTCCCCTCGAGCATGTAGAACTCGTGGAACTCCGCGCAGCGCCCGTCCTGCGCGAACCGCATGAGGTAGGCGTTGTGGTAGGTCCGTTCCGGATCGTCGCCCTGCGCTGCGTAGCGGCTCCAGCCCAGCGCGACGGCGCGATCCTCATCGACGGCGTACGGCTCGTAGTGGGCGTCCCAGCCGTCCGCGGCATCCGGCTCGTCGAGCCAGCTCGCGACGATCGCATCGCGCCCTCGCATGGTGTGCTCGTCGCTGTCCCACGGCCGGTAGCCGTAGACGGCGTCCTCGGTGAAGAGCGCCTCGATCGGCGCCGCCTCGTTGCCGCGCCAGGCGGCGATGTATCGGTCCAGCCAATCCTGGATGTCATCACGTGTCATCGGCCAATCCTACGCCGATGATCAGGCGTGGAGGATCGCAAGGCGATGCGCCTCCTCGGCGAGTGCCTTCCCGGCCTGCGGCGCCAGGGTCTCGAACGGCGTCAGCTCGATGCGGCCATCTTCGTGGCGCCACGTGCCGGCCACCCGGCCGTCCACGAGGAAACTATTGAATGAGTGGGGAGTCTTCGTGCTGAAGATCCGGGCCCGGTGCTCCTCGGGCAGGATCTGCGTGCGACGGGCGTGGACAAGCAGCATGGCATCCCAGACCGGCAGGAAGCGCACCGGCGCGGGCGTATCGGGATCGGGCAGCGGCGCATCGGGCAGGTCGAGGAGGCGCCCGCCGCCCTCGTCCCGGAAGCTGCGCAGCTCCATGCCGTCGGCGACGTGGCGCATCTGCCCGACCTTGAGGCCCATCCAGCTCGCGACGTCCTTGAGCGACGCCGGACCGAACGCCCCGAGGTAGCGGCGGATGAGGTGCTCCAGCCCTTCGTCCTCGGTGACGCTGCCGGCATGTGGGATCCACGTCTCCGCCAGGCCGTAGAGGTCGGCACGGCGTCGCTCCCAGGTGCCCGATGGTGGCACCCGGACGAGGTCGAGCCACATCCCGACCCACTTCGCGGCCTGTGGATCGAAGCCCCGCGCCACGAGTCGCTCGGATAGGTCGGTGAAGCGCAGGGGGCCGTCGGCCAGCTCCTCGCGCGTCGCGGCGGCAGCCGCGTCCATGTCCAGGGCGGCAATTGCTCCACGGCCGACGTTGGCAAACCACTCCCTTCGCACGCGCCGCACGCCGGCCGTCATCGGCCAGTAGTCGGCCGCCGAGACGGTGTGGATGGTGGCGCGCATGATCGTGGCCTGGACGGCGCGGTGCTCCTCGAGCGCCTTCGTCAGCATCGGTCTGGTGAAGTCGCGCAAGCGCGACCACAGGCCGATGTACCCCGCCGGCGCGTACTGGGTCTGGAGCCCGCCGACCTGCTCGAGGGCATCGGTCAGGCTCATGTCCGAGCGGTCCAGGAGCAGCTGCCGGGCGAGCAGCGCCCGGTTGAGCGTGCGCTCGGTCAGCATCGGCTCAGCCATGGACATCAATGGTAACCTTCGGCTTACCATGGCTGCAGCGCTGAAGAAGACGAACGTGCCCGAGGACCGGCTCCAGCTCTACCAGAGCCTGCTCGATAGCGTCCCTGGCGTCGCCGAGAAGTCGAACTTTGGCTCGGCCTACACCGCCGTCAACGGCAACATGTACTCGATGATCTCACGGCATCGTCGGCATTCGCCTGCCGGAGCCTGAGCGGGCCGCCTTCATGGGGAGGTACGCCACCGACCTCTTTCGTGGCGATCCGTCCTGGCCGCCGGCGAAGGAGTTCGTGGCCGTGCCGGACGACCTTCTCGAACGGACCGATGAGCTGGCGCCCTACCTGGAGCGCAGCCTCGCGTACGCCCTGACGCTCAAGCCGAAGGCGACGCGCGGAGGCGGGGCCTAGCCTCGCCGATCCGACGTGCGGCGCCAATCGGAGTGGCCTTACGACCGACGAATGAGGTGGGTGGAGCCGTCCGGCGGTCGGGTGGCCATCCCGATTGACCATTGGGCCGATCTGGCGGTCGTTCCGCCGACTGGAGGGGCTCCGCAACCGGCGGGGACCGAGTCGTTGGTCACAGGGCCAACAACGTTGGCATCGCCTCCGGCCGCCCTATTCCCGGCCGGCGAGCTGCCAGGACTTGCCCTCGGTGGCGATGGTGGGTGCGATGACCATCTCGACGTCGTGCATCTCGCGGATCGTGCGCGCGCCGAGCGCCGCCATCGACTGCCGCAGCGCGCCGACCAGGTTCTGCGTGCCGTGGGACGTCTCGGCCGGGCCGAACAGGATCTGCTCCAGCGGCAGCCGCTCGCCGATCCTGATGCGCGTGCCGCGCGGCAGCGTCGGCGACGGCGCGGCCATGCCCCAGTTGAAGCCACGGCCCGGTGCCTCGACGGCGCCGGCGAAGGGTGATCCGAGCATCACCGCATCGGCTCCGGACGCGATGGCCTTGGCGATGTCCCCGCCCGTCTTCATGCCCCCGTCGGTGACGATCGGCACGTAGCGTCCGGTCTCGCGTTCGAACCGGTCCCGTGCGGCTGCAACCTCGAGCGTTGCCGAGACCTGTGGAACGCCGATGCCGAGCACCTCCCGCGTCGTGCAGGCGGCGCCCGGGCCGACCCCGACGAAGATGCCCGCGGCGCCCTGGTGCATGAGCTGGTAGGCGGCCTCGCCGCTGACGGTGTTGCCGACCAGGACGGGCATGCGCAGGCCGCCGGTCAGGTCGGCCAGCGACAGCACCCGGTTCGACGTGCTGATGTGACGGGCCGACGACACCTGCGACTGGACAAGGAGCAGGTCCGCGCCGGCGTCCGCCGCCACCTCGGCGTGATGCCAGGCCGATGCCGGGGTGGTCGCCACGGCCGCGATGCCGCCCTGGGCCTTGATGCGGGTGATGAGCTCGGTGATCAGCTCGTCGCGGACCGGCTGCTCATAGGAATCGGCCAGGACGTGAGCGGCGGCCGGTCCGGAGTCCGCTGCGGCGACGCGCTCGATGATCGAGGTGGCATCCTCGTAGCGGGTGTAGAGCCCCTCGAGATTGACGAATGCCACGCCGCCGTGGTGGCTCAGGCGGACTGCGAAGTCGACATCGGCGACGGCATCCATGGCAGCGGCCAGGAACGGGATCTCCAGGCGGAACCCGGCGAGGTCGGACCCCAGGTCTACTTCGGCCGGATCGACGGTGACGGCGCCGGGAACCAGCGCCACCTCCTCGAACCCGTAGGCGCGGCGCAGGCGGGACTCGGTCGCGGACGCGTCGCGGACGGGAGCCTGGTCGATCAACGGGACCTCCCCTGGTGAGACGGGCTCGGATAACGGAACGCCCGCGCGGCATGGCGGCGCGGGCGGTGCTGGGTGCGGATGGCGGTGACGGCGCGGATCGGGTGCACGTGCGAGATGTCGGTGCGGCTTTGGCGAAGTATAGGGGTCCCGAGCCGCGTCTCGCCCCTCCGATACCACCGACGCGGTGCGAGACGCCCGCGCAGACGACGGAGATCGCCGACTATTGGCTCATTCGACAACGCACCGCGGGGATCCAGATGTCACGGTCCGTCGCACAGAGGATGGGCATCAGGGTGGGCGTGCGCGCGCACTTGGTCAATGCTCCCCCCTCGGCCCTGGCGGCCATCGAGCTGCCGGAGCTGGAGGTCGGCGAGGAGCTCGAAGGCGACTTCGACTACATCCACTTCTTCTGCCACACGCAGGCCGAGATGGATGAGAACTTCCCGAAGCTTAAAGCCCCATCTGAAGCCGTGGGGCACGCTCTGGCTGTCGTGGCCCAAGGGCAAGAGGCTGGGCTCCGACCTCGGCCTGCCCAAGGTCATCGAGATCGGCTACAACCACGGACTCGTGGAGAGCACCTGTCTGCGGGTCGACGACACATGGGCCGCTCTGAAGTTCACGCACCCGAAGAAGGGCAAGGTCTACCACAACCGCTATGGGACGCTGCCCGACGCCTGGCGCGGCGTCGCCCGCCGGTGACGAGGACGGCCGCGCCCACGACGGCCGTTGGTCCGTGAGCCTCAGGCGGAGAGCTCGATGCCCGCCGCTTGCGCATCGGCCGCCAGCTCCTCGAGGGCATCGTCGGATGCGGCAAATGCGTGGCTCAGGCCCATCACCCGACTCAGGCCCAGCTCGGCGTACGCGCCGAGAAGCTCCTGGCGGCGGCTGCCGCCGGTTTGCCACTCCTCCATCTCGCGCCAGACATGGGCAGACACGCTCAGCGAATCGGGGTCGCGGCCGATCTCCTCGCATCGCGAGCGGATTGTCGGCAGCGCCTCGCGCACCTCGTCCGGCGACATGCCGTCGAGGTTGAGCTCGTCGGCGTAGCGGGCCGCCAGGCGCCAGGTCACGTTCGGCCCGTTGCCGCCGACCATGATCGGCATGCCGGTGGGGTTGATCGGCTTCGGAAGGTTGATGGCGTCCTTGACGGATGCGTATTCGCCCTGGTACGTGGCGTGGACGTGCTTGCCCGGTTCGAGCATGCGGCTGATCACCTCGAGCGCGTCGTGGAGCATCGCCAGCCGCACCTTCGTCTCCGGGAAGCCGTAGCCGTACGCGTTCCATTCGTCGCGCTTCCAGCCGGCTCCGATGCCCAGCTCGAACCGCCCACCCGAGATCGTGTCCAGGGTCGAAGCCATCTTTGCCGTCAGGGCGGGGTTGCGGAACCCGTTGCAGATGACGATCTGCCCGAGCCGCACGCGCTCGGTCAGGGCGGCAAGCGCCGAAAGCGACGTGAACGACTCGAAGGTCAGCTCGTCCGTCGGCTTCGGGACCGTGTGGAAGTGGTCGAACAGCCAGATCGACTCGAACCCGAGCCGATCCGCCTGCTGGGCCACCACGACCGTCCGCGCCCACGCGCGCTCGGGCTCCCAGCCGTCGTACTCCCCTGTCCATCCCTGCGGGACGATCACCCCGAGCTTCATGGTCCATCTCCTCCAACGTGGGTGCGCAGGTGCTGGGCGGTGAGCGAGTCGCCACGGGCGACGAGGTCGCCGGGCGCGCCAGAGAACATCACACGGCCGCCGTCGTGGCCGGCGCCGGGGCCCAGGTCGATGACCCAGTCGGCTCGCGCCACGACGTCGAGGTTGTGCTCGATGACGATCACGGTTCGCCCGGCATCGACCAAACGGTCGAGCAAGCCGATGAGGTTGTCGACGTCCTGGAGGTGGAGCCCACGCTGACGCTCGCCGCCCGACAGGGTGTTGAGCATCTGGCCGAGGCTGGTGTACCCCAGGCCGACATCGGCCAGCCGCTCGAGCATGACGCGCGCCGGCTTCTCGACGAAGAACGCCGCAGCCTCTTCGACCGACATGTCGAGCACCTCGGCGATGTTCCGGCCGCGCAGGCGAAAGGCGAGCACCTCGTCGGTGAAACGGCGGCCCTCGCACACCTCGCATACCGACACGACGCCCGCCATGAAGGCGAGGTCGGTATAGATAAGGCCCAGCCCCTTGCATGCCGGGCACGCGCCCTCGGAGTTGGCGCTGAACAGGGCGGGCTTCACCCCATTCGCCGATGCGAACGCCTTGCGGATCGGGTCACCGATGCCCGTGTAGGTCGCCGGGTTCGATCGGCGCGAGCCGCGGATGGCCGACTGGTCGATGACCGTGACGGACGGATCGGTGCGCGGCAGGCACCCGTGGATGAGCGAGCTCTTGCCCGAGCCGGCCACGCCGGTGACCGCCACCAGCACGCCGGTCGGCACGTCGAGCGACACGTCCTGGAGGTTGTGGAGGCGGGCATTGCGGATCTCGATCGCGCCGCGCGGCTCGCGCGCGCGCTCCTTGAGCCTGCGCTGCACCTCGAGATGCCTGCCGGTGGCGGTGCCGGACGCGCGCAGGCCCTCGAACAGCCCTTCGAAGACGATCTCGCCACCATGGCTGCCGGCGCCGGGTCCCATGTCGACGACGTGATCGGCGATCCGCATGACCTCGGGGTCGTGCTCGACCACCAGGACCGTGTTGCCCTTGTCGCGCAGGCGCTGGAGCAGGCCGTTCATCTGCTGCACGTCGTGGGCGTGAAGGCCGATGGTGGGCTCGTCGAAGACATAGGTCACATCGGTCAAGGCCGATCCGAGATGGCGGACCATCTTCGTCCGCTGGGCCTCGCCACCGGACAGGGTGGATGACTCGCGATCCAGGCTCAGGTAGCCGAGGCCGATGTGGATCATCGAGTCCAGCGTCGCGCGCAGCGCGCCCACGATCGGCGCAACCGAGGCGTCGTCGACGCCGCGCAGGAACTCGGCGAGGTCGCTGATCTGCATCGCGGCGCAGTCGGCGATGTTCCTGTCGCCGATCCGCGACGAGCGCGCCAGCTCGTTGAGCCGAGACCCGCCGCACTGGGGGCACGGCGCCGAGGTGGCGATGCGCTCGACCGCGTCGCGCAGGTGCGACTGGAGCGTGTCGGGATCCTTGACCAGGTAGAGGCGGCGGATCTTGTCGACCAGGCCCTCGTAGGTCAGGTTCACCAGCTCGGTCTTGACCTTGGCCTCGGGGCCGTGGAGCAGGCGCTCCCATTCGGCATCGGTGAAGTCGCGCAGTGGCCTGTCGGGATCGAAGAAGCCGGAGTCGACGAAGATGCGGTGGTACCAGCTCCCCGGCTGGAAGTTGGGGAAGGTGATGGCGCCCTCGTTCAGGGTCTTGTCACGGTCCACGAGCGCGTCGATGTCGACGGTCGAGACCCGACCGAGGCCCTCGCACTCGGCGCACATGCCGCCGGTGATCGTGATCTCGCGCTGCTCCGTCTCCGAGCGGCCACGCTCGAGCGTGATCTCGCCACTGATCGTGCCCGCCGGCACGTTGAAGCTGAAGGCGCTGGACGGTCCGATGTGCGGCTGGCCGACGCGGCTGAAGATGACGCGCAGCAGGTCGTAGGCATCGGTCGCCGTGCCGACCGTCGAGCGTGCGTTTGCGCCCATCCGCTCCTGGTCGACGATGATCGCCGCGGTCAGGTTCTCAAGCGAGTCGACGTCGGGTCGCGCCGGCGTGGCCATGAAGCCTTGGACGAAGGCGGTGTAGGTCTCGTTGATCAGGCGTCGGCTCTCCGCGGCGATCGTCTCGAACACGAGCGAGCTCTTGCCGGAGCCCGAGACGCCGGTGAAAACGGTCAGCTTTCGCTTGGGAACGTCGAGCGACACGTTCGCCAGGTTGTTCTCGCGGGCCCCGCGGACCTCGATGACCTCGTGGCTGTCGGCGGCCCGCGCGGCGCTCTCGCGGTTCATCGGACGATCATCTGGGCGCGCTCGGGACCGACGCTGACATGGCTGATCGGCACGCCGGCCAGCTCCTCGAGCCGCTCGACGTAGGCGCGCGCGCTCGGCGGGAGGTCCGTCCATGCACGGCAGCCCGTCGTGTCCGCCTGCCAGCCGGGAAGCTCTTCGTAGACCGGCTCGAGGCGCTCGAAGACCGATGTCGAGGCGGGCACGGTGGCCCATTCGCGACCGTCGGCAGGATCGCGATAGGCGGCCGCGATCGGGATCCGGTCGAAGCCGTCGAGCACGTCCAGCTTGGTGAGCGCGATGCTCGAGTAGCCGGCCAGCCGAACGCTGAAGCGCACGGCCACCGCGTCGTACCACCCGCAGCGTCGCGGGCGCCCCGTGGAGGTGCCGTACTCCTGCCCGC
>JACCWY010000408.1 GCA_013697395.1 Chloroflexota bacterium
GGTGCTCGACGCCGAGCACGGCCGGCATCCCGACCCGCCAGTCCCCGGGCGGGAGGGCAGCCGCGATGGCCGCCAGCGCACGGCCGCGCCAGGCGGGGTCGTCGAACAGGCGCGCGAGGTCCTGCGATCCGACGTTTCGCAGCCGTTCGACGCCCGGTACAGCGACCTCGACCGCTCGAATCTCGGAAGGTCCGTCCGGCCAGGCCGCGTTCTCGAGATTGCGCGCCGCGTACTCGGGCCACGCATCGGGGAAGCCGCGGATGCCGACCAGGACCAGGCCCGTCACTCGCCATGGCTCGAGCGCCGCCGCCTGGGCGAGGGGCACGATCGCGGCACGACGCAGTGCGCCGATGGCGGTCGGAAACGGCGCGAGCGCGGTGGCGAGTGAACCGGCGTGATCCAGGCCCGCCGCGCCCACCCGAACGAGGTGACGCGAGACGGCCGAATCGGCATCGCGAGCCAGCCGGCCGTACGGGTGACCATCGGTGCGGGCCAACCGGGCGATGCCGTCGCGTGTTCGAGGTCCCGAGCCTGCCTCCGTCGGTCCCCGGGATGCGCCTGTTCGACGCCCTTCGGCGCCGGATCCTGGCGTCTGCCGGGCGGGTCCAGATCGGCTTCGACGTCGTTTCCGTCGAGCGCGAGGGACGGCACGTCATCGCCATCCACACCGAGGCGGCATCGCGCACCCTGCGGCTTGCCGCGAACGCCTTCGTGCTCGCCACGGGCGGCATCGCCGGTGCGGGCATCCGGGCCCTGCCGGACGGCGAGCTGGTCGAGCGGGTCTTCGGCCTGCCGGTCGTCGGCCCCGAGCATGCGTCGTGGTTCAGCGACGATCCGCTGACGCCGCATCCGCTCGAGGTTGCGGGAATCGAGGTCGACGAGCAGCTGGCGCCGGCCGGGCTCAAGAACGTGCGGGTCATCGGCTCGGCGCTGGCCGGCATGCGCTACCTGGACGAGCGGTGCGGCGACGGTGTGGCGCTCGCAAGCGCACATCGAGCCGCCCGCTCCCTGGGTGCCCCTCGCGCCGTCGCGGCATGACGTTCCACGACGCGGCGGCGCGCGAATTCCCGCCCTATTCCACGGACGCCTGCGTGAAGTGCAACGTGTGCACGACGGTCTGCCCGGTCGCACGCGTCACCGACGCGTTTCCGGGGCCGAAGTACGTCGGGCCCCAGGCGGAGCGCTTCCGGGGGCCCGACGTCGGCGACGCGTCGCCCGATCGCACCGTCGACCTGTGCTCAGGCTGCGGCATCTGCACCCGCGCCTGCCCGCACGGCGTGCTCATCGCCGAGACGAACAACCGCGCCCGCGCCGCGATCGTGGCCGATCGTGGGTCGAGCTTCCGCAACCGGCTCATCAGCGACACCGATCTCATGATCCGGGCCGGGACGCCGCTCGCGCCGCTCGCCAACTTCGGCCTTCAGAACCGAATGGCCCGATGGATGGGGGAGAAGGTGCTCGGCGTCCACCGCCGGGGACCGCTGGCGAAGTTCTCGCGTACCACTTTCGGCTCGTGGTGGAGGCGCCGCGGCGGTCTGACGGCGCTGCCGTCAGACGCAGAACCGTCGAAGACGATCGTGTATTTCCACGGTTGCGCGGTGAACGGCTTCGAGCCCGACCTCGGCCGCGACGCCGTCGCGATCCTCGAGCGCAACGGATTCACGGTCGTCGTGCCGCGCCAGGAGTGCTGCGGCCTGCCGTTCATCTCGAACGGGCTGTACGAGACCGCGCGCAGGAAGGCCGGCCGCAACCTCTCGTCGCTCGCCGCCTTCGCGCGCGCCGGCTACCGAATCGTCGGGACCTCGACCTCGTGCACCCACGCGCTCAAGGCCGAGTACCGCGAGATGCTCGACATCTCGGACGCCGATGCCACTTCGGTGGCCGACGCGACGTGGGACATCTGCGAGCTCCTGGTCGACCTCCACGACCGCGGTCAGCTGGACGTCGGCTTCGCACCGATCGTCGAGCCGCTGCCGTACCACCCGCCGTGCCAGCTGAAGTCGCACGGCATCGGCACGCCGGCGATGGACCTGTTCGGGCTGGTGCCCGGACTGCGTGCGATCGACTCCGACCACGACTGCTGCGGCGCCGCCGGCACGTATGGCCTGAAGGTGGAGCGCTGGCAGATCGCCCAGGATGTCGGCGCGCCGCTCTTCGCCAAGGTCCGTGCCTCGGGCGCTGCGCGCGCCGCGTGCGACTCCGAGACCTGTCGCTGGCAGATCGAGTCCTCGACCGGCGTGCCGACCGTCCACCCGATCACCATCCTCGCCGAGTCCTACCGCCGCGCCGACGCCGCCCGCGACGAGCCCTGGCGCCGCATCGTCTGAGTCCGCGCCCCCGCGTCGCGATCCCTGCCATTCGTGCGTGTCACGCACGCTAGGCGGTGCTCAACCGCGAATCCGACCCACCGCTGGCCACACCCACGCTCAGCGTGGCCGCTTCCTCGACGCGTCGCCCGCCTAACGTGCGCCCGGACGCACATCTGTCACGTTTGGCGCGAGGTCAGGCCAGTGGTGGGCAGTGTCGAGCCTGTTGCGCCAACCGGTAGTGCATCGGTGTGAGGGCAGGTGTCGCGGATCACATCTAGACCGCGAGGAGATCGCGGCGCTGCTCGATTGATGTGCGAAAACTTGCTCATGGAAGATCAGGTTCTAGGCGACATCATGGAGGCCGCTTTCCGCGAACCCTACCCGGCGAAGTGCCTCGGAATTGCTATCGATGGCGTCGACCTGGCAGAGCGACGGGATCAGCCGAGGTGGGACCGGCCGCAGCGAGTTGCGATGAGCCGAGCGAGGCCGGTCCCACATCGGCTCACCTCACTCACTTGATGAGCTTTCGCTCCATCTGGCGCATGGCGATCCACATGCAGATGACGAAGAAGACGACCAGGTAGGCGGTGTCCCACAGCTGCGGCATGCCGACCAGGCCGGTCGACAGGCCGCGGACGAGGCTGATGGCGTGGTACAGCGGCGTCGCCTGGACCAGCCACAGCAGCGGGCCCGACAGGAGCGCCTCGATCGGGAAGAACGTGCCGCTGAACAGGAACATCGGCATCACGACGAGGCCCATCGGCACGTCGAAGTCGTTCACCGTGCGCAGGTACGAGGTACCTGCCAGCCCCGCCGCCGCGAACGCCGCCGCCGACAGCAGCGCCGCCGGCACCATGAGGATGCCCCACGGCGAGAGGACCAATCCGAACACGAGCATGATCACGAACATCGCCAGCGCGTACAGCAGGGCGCGCATGAGGGCCCACAGCATCTCGCCCAGGGCGATCTCGGTGATGCCCATGGGTGTGGCCAGGACCCCGTCGTAGGTCTTCGCATAGTTCAGCTTGAAGAAGACGTTGAAGATCGTCTCGAACACCGCGCCGTTCATGGCCGCCGTTGCGAGCAGGGCGGGAGCGACGAAGGCCGCGTAGGCAACCATGCGGCCGTCGGCCAGCGGCACCACGTCCACGATTGCGCCCAGGCCCAGCCCGATGCCGATCAGGTAGAAGATCGGCTCGAAGACACCCGAGAGGATGATGATCCACTGGTGGCGGTAGACCATGATGTTGCGCTCGACCAGGCGTCGGGCGCGCCAGATGCGGGCCCACGCCGTCGCGAGCGGCCCGGGGGCATCGGCCCGCTGGGCGAGGGTCGTCATCGGCTCAGCCCGCCATCCGCCGGGTGAGCAGGCGCTCGGCGAAGTAGGTGCCGATTGCCAGCATCACGAGCAGGTACGCGAGGTGGAGCGGGGCGGTCAGCGGGTCGAGCTGGCCGAGAATCGATCCACGGATGAGCTCGACGCCGTGGAAGAGCGGCGTGGCCCACGCCACCGCGCGGAGCGGCTCCGCCAGGTTGGTGAGGGGAAAGAACGTGCCGCTGAACAGGAAGAGCGGGTTGACGACGAAGCGGAAGATCGCGCTGAAGCCGACGTCGTTCTTCTGCGTCGCGGTGAAGGCGATCAGGCACGACGAGAAGGCGACCCCGACGAGCATCGAGAACGGGATCGACAGGAGCGCCAGGGGCGTGCGGACGATCCCGAACAGCGCCAGCACGAGGAGGAAGACCGCCGCCAGCGAGCCGATCCGGAACGCCGACCAGGCCAGCTCGCCGCCGACGATGCTGCGGATGCCGACCGGGGTCGAGAGCATCGCCTCGTAGTTCCGGCCCCACATGATCTTGTTCATGATCGGGTAGGTCGACTCGAAGGTCGCGGTCTGCATCGACATCGCGGCCAGCAGGCCCGGGCCAAGCCAGTGGATGTACTCGACACCGCCAAACGCCGCGAGATCCTGGCCGCCCATCAGGGCGCCGATGCCCAGGCCCATAGCGGTCAGGAAGAGCACCGGCTGGAGGAAGCCGAACGCCAGGCTGCGGTGCCAGAGGCGCTTGTAGACGAGCCAGTTGCGCTGCCAGACGCGGCCCGAGGCGACGAGGACGGTCATCGGCGACTTACTCGACCAGCGAGCGGCCGGTCAGGCGCAGGAAGACGTCCTCCATGCTCGACCGGCGCACGAGCGCGCTCTCGATCGGGATCTGGCGCTGGTTTACCTGCTCCAGCGTGCGCTCGCCATCGGCCGTGTACAGGAGGAACCGATCCGGCAGGGCCTCGACGCGGTCGGCGAGCGTCTCGAGCTGGCCGTTCAAGCTGTCGCGCACCGCATCGGTCACGCGCAGCTCGAGCACCTCCCTGGTGGAGTGCTGGTCGATCAGCTGCCTGGGAGAGCCCTCGGCCACGATCTTCGCCTTGTCCATCACCACGAGGTGGTCGCACAGCTGCTCCGCCTCGTCCATATAGTGGGTCGTGATGATGAGCGTCGCGCCACGGCGCTTGAGCTGGTAGAGGCGCTCCCACAGGAGGTGTCGCGCCTGCGGATCGAGACCGGTGGTCGGCTCGTCCAGGATCACGAGCTCCGGCTCGTTGATGAGCGCTCGGGCGATCGTCAGCCGCCGCTTCATGCCGCCGGACAGCGGCTCGACCTGGTCCTTAGCGCGCTCGTCGAGCTGGACGAACTCGAGCAGCTCGTCCGCACGCTTGCGGGCCACGTCGTTCGGAATGTCGAAATAGCGCGCGTACATCTCGAGGTTCTCGCGCACCGTCAGCTCGGTGTCGAGGTTGTCGATCTGCGGTACGACCCCCAGCTTCGACTTGATGTCGCGTGCCTGCGTGCGCGGATCCATGCCGATCACCCGGAGCTCGCCGTCCGTCACCGGGCTCGAGCAGGCGATCATGCGCATGGTGCTCGTCTTGCCGGCGCCGTTCGGGCCGAGGAAGCCGAAGGCCTTGCCCGGACGCACGTCGAAGTCGACGCCGTCGACGGCGGTGAAGCCGTTCGCGTAGCGCTTCGTCAGGCCGCGGGCATGGACGAGGGACTCGGGAGTCGTCATGGGGGTTGTCATTCTAGACCGATCGTCTTGGGATAACTCATCGGTGCTCACGGTGGCGCCGATTCCTGCAAGCGGGCGTCAGGTATCCGCCTCCGCCGTGGCCATTCTGCCGATGTCATGCTTCGTTTGTGCGGCACGACGGTCGTGCAATCGTGCTGCACGAGTGCACAGACGAGCCCTGAGAGCCGCCCGTCAGTGGCCGGAGGCCGCCGAATCGGCGCGTGGATCGGCACCGGCCTCGTATGAGCCGTCCGGAAGGCGGCGGATGATCTGCGCCCAGCCCATGAGCGGCGTCTTCGGCTCGACGAGCCCGACCTGGTGGCCACGGGCCTCGAGCGCGGCCACGGTGGCCAGATCCACGCCGTCGGATTCGATGCTGACCGGGCCGAGAGGCCGGCCAACCGCCTCGGTCTCCACCACGAAGCGCGGCCGATCGACAACTGCCTGCGGGTCGAGGCCGTCGTCGACCAACCCCTGGACGACCTGAACCATCGTCTGCGGCTGGCCATCGCCGCCCATGGCGCCGAAGGCGACCTCCGCGCGACCGTCACGGAGCAGCATCCCCGGCATGAGCGTGTGCAGCGTCCGTGAGCGCGGCGCCAGCGCATTCGGATGCGCGGCGTCCAGCGAGAAGTAGGCGCCGCGGTTCTGAAGCATGATCCCGGTCGAGCCGCCCATGCTCCCCGAGCCGAAGCCCATGAAGTTCGACTCGATCAGGCTGACCATCATGCCGTCGGCATCGGCGGCGCACAGGTAGACCGTGCCACCTCCCGGCGGGTTTGCCGGCTCGTATCGCTGCGCCCGCTCCGGCGACAGCCTCGACGCGAGCCACCGCGCACGTTCCTCCGACAGCAGCGCCGATGGATCCGCCAGGCCGCGCTCCGGATCGGCGACGCATCGATCGCGCTCGCTCCAGGCGACCTTGACGGCCTCGATCTGGGCGTGCAGCCGGTCGGCCGAGAGCGGCGCACCCATCGGCCAATCGAGCATGGAGAGGACGTTGAGCGCCATCAGCGCGGTGATGCCCTGGGAATTCGGCGGCGTCGTCGCGACGTCGACGTCACGGTAGCGGGTGGAGATCGGCTCGACCCACTCGCCCGTGTGATCGGCAATGTCGTCGGCGGTCATGACCCCGCCGGCCGCCTGGATGGCGCGCGCGATCTCGTCCCCGATCGGACCGCCGTAATAGGCGTCGCGGCCGCCGGACGCGATCGCGCGCAGGGACGTAGCCAGCAGCGGCTGGCGGAAGGCGTCGCCCGCATTGCCCGCGGCCCCGAAGACGTCGCGCGCCGCGTCGTCGAAGGCGAGCAGCGAGGCCGCGATCGACCGCGCAGTGATGGCCGTCAGGGCATAGCCGGCTTCGGCGGTTGTCGCGGCGGGCAGCAGGGCATCGGCCAGGGAGCGGCGCCCGAAGCGATCGAGCAGCTGGACCCAGGCGTCGACGGCGCCAGGCACGGTGATCGCCAGCGGGCCACGTGCCGGCATGGTCTCGTGACCGGCGTCTCGCATCGTCTGGATCGTCAGGCCGGCGGGGGAGCGGCCGCTGCCGTTGAAGCCATGGAGGCGGCTCCCATCCCAGACCAGCGCGAACGCATCGCCGCCGATCCCGCACGCGTTGCAGTACACCACCGCCAGCATCGCGTTTGCGGCCACGGCCGCATCGACGGCGGTGCCGCCGTCACGCAGCGCATCGACGCCTGCGGCGGTCGCGAGCGGGTGGGGCGTGACGACCATGCCACGCGGCGCGGTGGTGGAGGGCATCGGCCAGACCGTAGCAGACAAAACGTGCGCCTTGACAGTAGCAAGAAATGGGCAGAGACTTGGGGCATGAACATCGCGGTCGTGGGAGCCACCGGATTCGTCGGCAGCCACCTCGTGCCCCACCTCGTCGAGGGCGGCCATCAGGTCATCGCGGTCTCGCGCGACGGACGGCGGCTGCCCGCGTGGGGCGAGGCGGTGGTTGCGCGTGCCGCGGATATCGCCACCGGCATCGGCCTGGACGAAGCGCTCGAGGGAGCCGATGCGGTCGTCCACCTCGCCGCAATCCCGCGTGAGACGGGCGGCCGGCGGTTCGAGGAGGTCAACGTCCGGGGCACCGAGCGCGTGGTCGCCGCGGCCGGGCGAGCGGGCATTCGCCGCTTCGTGCACCTGTCGGTGCTCGGCGTCGCCGACGACCCGAAGCTCGCGTACCTGCACTCGAAGTGGCGGGGCGAGCAAACGGTGCGCGGGAGCTCGCTCGACTGGGTCGTCCTGCGACCGTCGCTCATGTTCGGCGAGGGCGACGGCTTCTTCAACCTCGTGAAGACGACGCTGCGGTTCTGGTCGCCGGGGATCGTCGCCATTCCGGGGAAGGGCGACGCGCGCTTCCAGCCGCTGTCGGTCGACGACCTTGCCATTGGCGTCGAGAAGTCGGTGACCGGTGCCGGCCGGGCCGGATCGGTCTACGAGCTCGGAGGCCCCGAGCACGTCAGCTACCGGCGGATCGTCGAGGCCGTCATGCGGGCCACCGGCATGCGGCGGCTCCAGCTCGGCATCCCGATCCCGCTCATCAGCGCATTGACCGCCGTCACCGACCGCGTGCTGCCGATCTTCCCGGTCAGCCACGACCAGATCAGCTCGCTCCAGCGCCCGAATTTCACAGATCTCGACGCCTTCGAGCGAGCATTCGGCGTGAAGCCCCGCCCGTTCGACGTCTCGTACCTCGGCGATAGGTAAGGGTTGCCTAACCGTTAGTCATCGGTTACCGTTGGGCCGGTGACGTCCGCGCCAGATCCGACCGACCCATTCAGCGCCCTCGGCGATGCGAACCGGCGGGCGATCGTGGAGCTGCTGCGTCCGGGCGAGCGATCCGTACAGCAGATCGCCGACGACCTGCCGATCAGCCGTCCGGCGGTCTCGCAGCACCTGCGGGTGCTGAAGCAGGCAGGGCTCGTCACCGAGGAGGCACGCGGGACGCGGCGCCTCTACCGGCTGCACGACGAGGGTGTCGCCGCGGCGCGCGCCTACCTCGAGCGGGTGTGGGGGGATGCCGCCGGCCGGATTCGACTGACCGCCGAAAATACGCGGCGCGGGCGGGGCCGATGATCGAGCCGATCCGCCTGGCCTTCGAGGTTACCTGTCCGGTGG
>JACCWY010000416.1 GCA_013697395.1 Chloroflexota bacterium
TCGCGGCGCTTGGTGCCGACGTTGCCCGGATTGATGCGGTACTTGGCCAGCGCGGCGGCAGCCTCGGGGTACTTCGTGAGGAGCAGGTGCCCGTTGTAGTGGAAGTCGCCGATGATCGGCACGTCGACGCCGAGCCGGTCGAGCTTCTGCCGGATGACCGGCACCGCCGCTGCGGCCTCGTCGTTGTTGACGGTGATGCGGACGAGCTCGGATCCGGCATGCGCCAACTGCGCGACCTGGAGTGCCGTGGCATCGGCATTGGCGGTGTCGGTGTTCGTCATCGACTGCACGACGATCGGGTGCGCCGAGCCGACCGGGATGCTGCCGACCAGGACGGTGCGGGTCGGCCGCCTGCGGATCGAGCTCATCGGTGTCATGGTAGAGCGGGCAGGTGGCCTCGGCACGCGGCGTGCACTGAGGGCGTGAATCGTGGAGCAGCTGGGGGCGGTCGACGGGGGCTTTCAGCGACGCGCATGGATCGTCGACGACGAGCCGGCGGCCGCGACGCTGGCCGCCGACCTGTGCGAGGCCGGCGGGGCCGCGCCATCGGTCTTTCGTCACCCCCTCGCGTTCCTGACTGCGATGCGGTCGAGCCCGCCGCCGGCGGTCGTCATCCTCGACTGGCGCCTCGAGAACGAGCTGAGCGCCGCGCTCTTCATGGCCACCCGGCACCGCTATCCGCGCCTCCCGATCATCTACTGGACCGGTAGCCGGACCGATGCGCTGCCGTCCATGATCCAGGACGACCGCTACACGATCGTCGTCGACAAGGCGGCCGGCTCGTCGCCGCTGCAGGACGCGCTGTCCTGGGCGCTGGACGACGTGGGGGCGCCGGCGCCGGAGGGCCGGCCGGCCCTCTAGGGGACGTCCCGGGCCAGGACGAGGGCGGCGTTCATGCCGCCGAAACCGAACGAGGTCGAGACCGCTGCGTCGACGCTCGCGGCCGTGGCCGTCCGAAGGACGGTCAGGTCGATCGTGGGGTCGAGCTCGGCGAGGTTGCACGTTCCCGGCAGCACCTGCCGCTCGAGCGCCAGGGCCGTGATCGCCGCCTCGATCGCGCCGGACGCCCCGAGCGCGTGCCCGTACAGGCCCTTCGTGCCCGAGACCGGAATGCCGTCGGTCAGCACCCCGAACGCTGCCCGAATGGCGCGTGCCTCGGCTGGCTCGTTCAGGGGTGTGCTGGAGCCGTGCGCATTCAGGTAGCCGATGCGCTCGGGCGCCATCCGCGCGTCGGCGAGTGCCGCCCTGATGGCGCGCGCCGCATCCCGCCCGTCCGGTCGGGGCGCGGTCATGTGATACGCATCATTGCTGGCCCCGAAGCCCACGACTTCGGCGATGATCCGCGCGCCGCGGCGGCTGGCCGCGCCTCGCTCCTCGAGCGCCAGGACAGCCGCTCCCTCGCCCATGACGAAGCCGTCGCGGTCGCGGTCGAACGGGCGCGAGGCCGTCGACGGTTCGTCGTTCCGCTGCGACAGGACGCGGATGAGGGCGAACGCGCCGAACGTCAGCGGCGCCAGCGGCGCCTCCGCGCCGCCGGCCAGCGCCGCGTCGACCGTCCCGTCACGGATCGCCGCGGCGGCAGAGCCGATTGCGACGGCGCCGGACGCGCATGAGTTCGCGTTCCCGACCGTCGGCCCGGTCAGGCCAAGGTCGAGCGCCACGTTGCTCGCACCGGCGCCGCCGAAGACTGCCAGCGCGAGGGTCGGTGCCACGCCACGCACGCCGCGCGCCACGAAGCCGGCATGCTGCTCCTCCCCGAACGCCACCCCTCCGAGCGCGGACCCGATCCAGACCCCGGTTCGCGCCGCGTCCACCGTGCCGGCCAGCCCGGCCTCCTCGTACGCCATCCGCGACGCTGCTACCGACAGGGCGCTGAACCGGTCGAGACGGCGTGCGCGGCGCGCGTCGAGGTGGTCGGCCGGGTCGAAGTCGTCGACCTGGGCCGCGATGCGCGACGGGAAGACGGTGGCGTCGAAGCGGTCGATCAGGCGCACTGCCGAGCGGTCGGCCATGACGCCGTCCCACAGGCCGTCGGCGCCGTTGCCGATCGGCGTGATCGCGCCGATGCCGGTGATCACCACCCGCCGGCGCGTCATGCGGGCGAGCGCTCGGACAGCTGCCGAATGCGGCGCAGCGTGCGGCCGGCGATGGCCTCGATGAAGTGCGGGCCGATGACGTGGCGCGCCGCCAGCTCGCCGATGAGGGGCCAGCGGAGATCGAGGCGGTGCTCGATGCTCACATCGGTGCCACCGGGCACCGGCGCGAAGCGCCATTCGACCCACATGCCCTTCGTCACCCCACCGGTGTGCACGAACTCGATGCGGCCATGGTCGGGCTTCGGCCGCTGGATTGCCTCCCATCTGACGGGGACCGGGCCGCGCCGGGCGCCCATCGCGAAGCGCCGCTCGCCGTTCGGGTCCGCCACGGGCCGGACATAGCGGTAATGGGGAAGGATCTCCGGCCAGCGCTCGACGTCCGCGGCAAGTGGGAAGATGCGCTCGATCGGCGCACGCATCACCTCGTGGAGCTGGCTCCTCACGGCGCGAGGAGCTCGAGCAGGGCACCCGGGGCGAGCGCGTCGGTGGCCGGGCGGCAGTCGCCCAGGGCCGAGCCGAGCCGCAGGGCCGCTCGGGGCCGTGCCGCGAGTCGTTCGACAGCGTGCTCGAGCAGTGGCGGTGCGGCCAGGAAGCCCTGTACCAGCCAGGTCAGCGCCGTCTTGGCGGCGAACGCCCGGCGGCGCTCCCGCCGGTATGCGGCCGACACGTCGCCGGCGCCCAGGATGGCGTCGGCGGCGGCGCGTGCGGAGCGAAGGGCGCGGTGGATGCCCTCGCCGGTGAAGGGGTCGACGAAGCCGGCGGCATCGCCGATCAGCAGCCATCCGGGGCCCGCCGCGGACGCGACGCGATGCCCGATCGGTGCGGCGCCGCGAATGGGCGTCATGCGGGAGCTGCCCGCTAGGCGCGCCGTGACCGCGGGGAGCGCGTCGATCGCGGCCGTGAACCGCGCGCTCGCCGAGGCACCCCCGTCGACGAGCGGTAGCGCCATCCCCACGTTCAGCTCGCCCCCGGGCGTCGGCGCCAGCCCGATGTACCCGTCACGACCCACGTGCATCTCGCCGTGGTCGACCAGGCCGGGCACGCCGGCATAGTGCGCGACCAGGCCAAGCCGGCGGGGAAAGCGGACCGGCCGCCAGACCCCGAGCAGGCGGGCGAGGGTGGATCGCGCGCCATCGGCACCGATGATCCAGCCGGCGCTGATCCGCTCCTCGCGCCCGGACTGCAGGTCGCGGACGCGCGCGCCGCCACGGCCCAGCCCGACGAGCGATGTTGCCTCCCGGAGCTCGGCGCCCGACGTTACCGCATGCCGGGCCAGCCGCTCGTCGAAGGTCCGCCGGTCCACGCCCCAGGCCGAGCGCTGGCCATTGCGATCCGCATACCCGATGCGCACCGCGTGGTGAGCGGCGTGGATCTGCATCCCCTCCAGCGGGACTGCGTCCGCGGCCCAGGCCTGAGGCGATAGCCCGATGCGGGCCAGCTCCTCCACGATCCGCGGGCTCGCGTACTCGGCGCAGGCCTTCGGCCGCGGGTGGCGCGCTCGCTCGACGAGCAGGACGTGCGCGCCCGCGCGGGCCAGGCCCGCGGCCAACGCCGACCCCGCCGGCCCGCTTCCGGCGATCAGCGCGTCGTACGAGGTCATGCGCGCGACGCCGACGTGACGACGCGGGGCAACCACCGGCT
>JACCWY010000470.1 GCA_013697395.1 Chloroflexota bacterium
CACCGCGACCCGATCGGGCGGGCGGACCGCGGCGGGCACGGCGACCGCGGCGGACGCCGCCGGACGTGGCGTCGGTTCGGTGGGGACTGCCTCCGTCCGAACGCCCTGGCGACGCCGGTCCTGCTCGGCAACCCTCGTCGCCAGCCTCGTGCCCGCATCGGCAATGACATCCACCAGCGCACGCCATCGAGCGTCGAGCGAGGCGGTCACCATGCCGAGCTCCTCCTCCAGCTCGGCGGCGCGCTCGAGCTCGACACGAGGAATCGCCCGGAGCCACCACTGCGCCGCCTCATTGCCGCCGTCGATTCGCGTCCTCAGGGCCGCCGCGGCGAGCCAGGTCGCCTCCCACGCGTTGATCGCGGCGTCCAGATCGACCGACCCCGTTCCGGCGATTGCGTTCTCGGCCGCCCATACGTCGGCCTCGGTGCCGTCCATCCGGCGCACCGCCGCCCGAGCGGCGCCGAGCGTGGCAAACGCGCTCCCGGCGTCGCCGGATGCCGCGCGTGACTCCGAACACCGGGCACAGGTCTGACCGCTCCCCCAGCAGCAGGCGCGGCCGGCGAATCGGCCGCAGTCGGCGCACCAGGCGAAGACCGCCGCCACCCGTCGAAGCTCGAGGTCGCCAGATCCAGGCTCGGGCACGAGCAGTGGGTACCGTCGACCGCACTGCTCACAGGATCGGGTGACCGGTTGTGCACTCACCGGCGCGCCCCGTCTGTCTGTCTGTCAGGCCTCGTAGCGTAGACCGTGGGCTCGCTCGCGTCACGCATTCGACACCGGCCGGTGCCGGTAACCCGGTGCGTCGGCGCACCGCCCGTCAGCCGGGCTCGCCGTCCTCGTCCGCGTCGAGCACGTAGAGCTCCGGCTCGAATCGCGGGCCGCGCCCCGGCAACGAGGCGATCCAGTCGCGCAGCGCCGATTCGACGGTGCTGAATGCCAGGTCCGCCCACGGAATGTCGTCGGGCCCGAAGTCACGGACCTCGCTCGTCTCGGCGGCGGGCTCCGGGGTCCCGCCCACGACGGACGCCTCGTACACGATCGTGACGACGCCCGCGTGCGGCCGCGAGTACACGCCGATGAGGTGGCCGATCTCCACCCGCAGCTCGGTCTCTTCCTCCGTCTCCCGCCGCGCGCCTTCCTGTGTTGCCTCGCCGAGCTCCAGGAATCCGCCGGGGTAGGTCCATCGGTCGAGACCCGGCTCGATGGCGCGACGCGCCAGGTACACCCGCCCACCGCGAACGGGCAGCGTGCCGACGACGATGCGCGGATTGCGCCAGGTGACGTGCCCCGTGGGGCAGACGAGCCGGGGTCGGTGGTCGGCCTCGAGCATCCGGGCCTCGACCGGGCGTCCGCAGGCGGGGCAGAATCGCGGCTCCTCGCCGAGGCTGAGCGGAAATGCGCCCGAGGCGTCCTGCTGCGGCATGCGCCAAGCCTAGCGGAGCCCGTGGGCGCGGCGGTATGCTGCCCGCCGGGGTTTGGGCACTCGACACCGGAGGCGAACGCGTGGCTCGCGACGAGAAGATCGACCTGCTTCGGACCGTTCCGCTCTTTGCGGGGCTTGGCAAGCGCGAGCTCGAACGGGTATCGACCCTGGCCGACATCATCGACCTGCCAGCTGACCGCCCGCTCATGACGCAGGGAGAGCACGGCTCGCAGATGTTCATCGTGGTTTCCGGTGCCGCGCGAGTCGAGCGCGACGGCCGGTCGATCGGAGAGTGCGGACCCGGCGAGGTGCTCGGCGAGATCGCGCTCCTCGACGGCGGGCCGCGCACGGCGACGGTGACGCTCACTCAGCCGTCTCGCCTGCTCGTCGTGGCGCGCCGCGAGTTCCAGGCCCTCATGGACGAGTTCCCCGACATTCGCCTGCGCGTGCTCGAGGCCGTCGCACGCCGCCTTCGCGCCCTCGACCTGGACGGCATCCACTGAGCCCGTCGCGGCCGCGGCCGCACATGCCCGAGCGCGCGGGAAACTGCCGGATCTCGCCCGTCGGTAGAATGGCCGGGCCATGCCGGATGCCCTGCCGCAGGTCCGCCTGCACAACTCCCTGACGCGCCGCATCGAGCCGCTCGAGCCGCTCGATCCCGGCCGGGTGTCGATCTACACCTGCGGCAGCACCGTCTACAAGTACGCCCACATCGGCAACCTGCGGACCTACCTCTTCGGGGACCTCCTGCACCGCACGCTCGAGTACCTCGGGTACGAGGTGCGCTACGTGAAGAACATCACCGACGTCGGGCACATGCGCAACGACGACCACGACTCGCTCCGTGGGCCCGACAAGATCGAGCAGGCCGCCGAGACGGAAGGCCGGTCGCCGCGGGAGATCGCCGACTTCTACACCGATGCGTGGCTCGAGGACGAGGCGCTCATCAACATCCTGCCCGCCGACCTCATGCCGAGGGCGAGCGACCACATCGGCGAGATGCTGGAGCTGACGCAGCGGCTGCTGGAGAAGGACCTCGCGTACAACGTGGGAGGGACGATCTACTACGACGTCAGTGCGTTCCCGAACTACGGCCGGCTCTCGGGCCAGAAGGTCGAGGAGACCCATGCCGGGCACCGCGTCGACGTTGAAAGCGACAAGCGCGATCCGGCCGACTTCGCGCTCTGGAAGCACGCCCATGAGCACCGGCTCATGAAGTGGCCGTCACCGTGGGGCGACGGGTTTCCCGGATGGCACATCGAGTGCTCGGCCATGAGCCTCAAGCACCTCGGCGAGCGGTTCGACGTCCACACCGGCGGCATCGACTTGAAGTTCCCGCACCACGAGGACGAAATCGCGCAGTCCGAGGGCGCGCTCGGTCACAAGGTCGTGAACGTCTGGATGCACGGCGAGTTCCTGACCATGGACGACGCCAAGATGGCGAAGAGCGCCGGGAACATCATCCGGGTGGCGGATCTGCCGGACCTCGGCTACCAGCCGCTCGACTTC
>JACCWY010000480.1 GCA_013697395.1 Chloroflexota bacterium
TCGTCTACAAGAACAGCGATTCGGCGCTGCTCGGAACGGGCGATGTAGACTCGGTGGCGCCAGATTCTGCGTGGCCGGTCATCGAGCGCGAATTCCTCAGGTGGGCCGGTGAGTACGACCTGGGGCCCGTCGTCCTCTGCAACCATATTCCCTGGGTCCTCTTCCTGATCGCCGCGCCGCCGCAACTGTCGACTTTCCTCGAGATGGATGTCAGCGCCGGTCGCACATGGAGAGGGTCGCGACTTTTCGGCATGGACGACCTCGGAGAGCTGATCGAGCTGGATTCGCGCGGATTCCGGAGGTTGCGACCGGGCGCCGAGGGACTGTTCAAGCTCGCCTTCAATGGCATACGCTGGAGCGGCATCCCGGACCGGGAGAGCATCCGCGCCCAAAAGGTGGTCGATCTCCTGAGGCGTGATCCTGAGGGCGTGCGGCTCGCTGCGCGGGCCTGTGGCTTGCCTACCGAACCGGCGCTGAGAACCGTCGACCGCCTGTTGCGCGGCGGGTGGGACTACCCTGCCATCTGCGCCATCCAAGCCCGTGTCCTTCTGGCGGGGTTGCGGCATCCTCGAATCATGCTGGAACGGGTTGGCCTGACGATGAGCTTGCGGATGAAAACGCCCCCGTGCATCATCCTCGAGACGATGTTCCATGGGAAGCGGCGGATCCCCCGGGATCGGAACGGTTGGTTGCGCGGCGTAGAACGCACCCACGATGTGAACAATCTTCGCGCGAGGATTACCGAGTAGCCTTTCCGATTTCCCGTCTTCGGCGGGGCTTGGCCGGCGGCCCGGTCGTCATGACGCTTTGTTTCAGGATGGTCGGGGCGACAGGATTTGAACCTGCGACCACCTGAACCCCATTCAGGTGCGCTACCGGGCTGCGCCACGCCCCGACTCGCGAGGAAGATAGCGCGGCTCTCGAAGTGCCACCAAACGCCCGCTCTGGCCACCGCGCTCCTCCACGTGCATCTTGGAGTCTCTTTCCACCGTGCTTTCACTCCTTTTGTGGAGGACCCGCCATGCGCACCCTGTTGAAACGCCTCGCTCTCGTCGCCCTGCTGCCGCTCGCCGTCGGCGCCATCGCCTGCGCCGAAACGGCCGACGACGATGCGGATATGGACATCGAGGACACGGCCGACGACATGTCGCCCGTGGACGAGCCGATGACCGAACCCGAGATGGATATGGGGGGCGGTACTACGGAGCTCGTGGTCACGAACCCGATGCCGCACGCCATGATAATCTCCGTCGATCAGGCCGGGCAGGTAACGGAGCTTGGCAGCGTCCCGGCTAACGGCGAGGCGACGTTCAGCGTCGCGGTCCCGGCGCCGGGGACGATGACCGTCGTCGCCCACGACGAAGCGAACACGCACTCACCCAGCTCCACCGTGACGGTCGATGAGGGATCCACCTCCGTCAGCTGGACGATCGAGTAGTCTCGGGCGGGCGGCGGTGGCGGTCCAGGCCACCCCCCAACGCAAAGACGGTCCCCAGGAGTGCGAGCGGCGACGCCACCAGCGCCGCCGCTCGAGCTCCCAGCACATTCCCCATGGCGCCGGCAGCCAGCATTGCGATCGATCCGGTCGCCCACGCCAGCCCCATCACGATGCCCGAGTTCCGGCCCGCCCGCCCCGGCGCGATCTCCTGAGCGATCACCACGATTGGAGGCAGGACCGCCATGTTGAGAAACCCGGCCACGATCGCGAAGAGGAGTGACGCCGCGCTGCCTGCGGGAAACCAGAAGGCGAGGAAGTGCGCCGGGAAGGCCAGGAGCGTGAGGCCGACCAGCAGTTGCCGGCGGTCGACCCTGTCCGTCAGATAGCCCCCGCTCAGAGTCCCCAGTGCCTGCGCCCCGAGATAGAGGCTGAGAGCCACGGCGCCGGTGACCTCGGATCTACCGGCCTCGGCCATCACGATCGGCTCCATCGTCAGGAAGAGCCGCTGGATGAAGGCCGACACGGCGCTGATGCCGAAAAGGAGCCCCAGCGGCCCCGCGAGGAGGGCGAGCACTCCAAGAGTCGGGGCGGCATCCGGATCCGTCTCCGGGAGCGCGTTCGGGAGGATCCGGTACAGAGCCCCGCCCAGCAGGAGGACCGGGATCGCCGCCATCCAGAGGCCTTCGAGCCCCACACCCATGACGAGCCCGACGGCGATGAGGGGTCCCGCGGCGTAGCCCACCGCCCCGCCGAACGAGAATACCGCGTGCCGCATCCCGCTCCCCTTCCCCTCCGTCACTCGCGCAGCCAACGCAACAGCCGGCGGATGAAACGCCGCACCTCCCAGGCCCCCGAGCACGAGGAGACCCAGCAGGATGCCGAAGCTCGGCGCCAGGCCGATCATGGAAAGGAAGACCCCCGACACTATCGGCCCCAGCACGATCATGAGACGGCGACCCTTGCGGTCGGACAGATGGCCCAGAACGGGCTGTGCGAGCGAAGCCGCGATCCCGAGCGTCGCCGTCAGCACTGCGGCGTCGGCGATCGAGAGCTCCAGCTTGTCCATGATTCGCGGAAGAAGGGGGTGGAGGAATGCGGCATACGCGTCGTTGGCGCCATGGAGCGCAGCCACCGCCAGCGCGATGGCGAGGGATGGATGGAGACGGGCGCGGCCGGTCGCCCGCGGGGGGACGAAGAACCGCACGCCGAGCTCTACTGATCTCTAGCCGGAGGCCCGAGCACGCTCAAGCGATTCCCTCGATCGCGAGCTCGGTCACCCGCTTGTCGATCTGGTCGACGCGCAGGATGCGATGATGCTTCGTGTCCGCCAGGTAGAGCATGTGGCCGGCCGAGGTGAGGCCCATCGGCTCGGCGAGGTCCGCGTCGAACGGCTCCCACAGTCTCGACCTGTCGCCGGGCGAGATCGAGCGTCTTGAGCTTGCTGTTGTGGCTGTCGGCCATCCAGAGCCGGTGGTTCCCCTGACCCCAGGCGAGCCCGGCGGGGTGC
>JACCWY010000517.1 GCA_013697395.1 Chloroflexota bacterium
GTCGAGGACTGGCCTCAGCGCGACGTCCCCGAGCCGGAGCCGTGGACCCCGGGACGAGACCCGTGGTCGCCGGACGACGAGGTCGACGCCGTGCCGCCCCGGGCACCGCTGCCGTGGCGATCGGGCCTCGCATCGGACTGGCCGGTGGAGCCTGGCGCATCGAGCGATGGGACGGGCGCCCCACCGTCGACCGGCGGGTGGGGAGCCGCTGCCGCGGATCCCTGGCCACTGATCGTCGACGAGCCGGAGCGCGAGCCCGCACCCGAGCCTGGGCCGGAGCGCGAGCCCGAACCCGAACCTGAGCCGGAGCTGGAGCCCGCGCCTGGGCCGGAGCCTGCGCCCGAGCCCGGGCCTGCCGAGCCCGAGCCGCCGGATCACGTGCCTCTCGAGCCAGACACGCCTCCGCAGGACGAGTTCGAGGCGCCGGCTTCGGAACCCGATCGCGGTCGCTGGTGGAGCCCACGGCGGGCGCCTGCCGCGGAGCCCGAACCGGGGCCAGAGCTGGAGCCGGTGCCTGAGTCCAGGGCCGAGCCGGAGCCCGTTCCCTCCGAGCCCACGGCGCCGCCGCAGGATGAGCTCGAGGCGCCGGCTTCGGAACCCGATGGCGGTCGTTGGTGGAGCCCGCGCAGGGCGCCCCCTGCGGAGGCTGAGCCAGGGCCGGAGCCCGAGCCGGAGTCCATTGCCGAGCCGGAGCCCGTGCCCGCCGAGCTCCCCGCGCCGCCGCAGGAGGACCTCGAGGCGCCGGCTTCGGAACCCGATCGTGGTCGCTGGTGGAGCCCGCGCAGAGCGCCCGCTGCCGAGCCGGAGCCAGAGCCAGAGCCTCAACCCGGGCCGGAGCAGGCGACCGAACCCGAGCCCAGCTTCACGCCGCCTGAGCCGGAGCCGGTCGGGCAACCCGCGCCGGTCTGGCGCGAACGCGGAGATGCGACGCAGGTGCTTCCCGCGGGCTGGGCCGCACAGGCGGAGCCGCCCGCTCGCACGGAGTCGGGAGAGCTTGAGCCGACGGTCGGGCCGATCCGGGTCACGCTCGCCACTGCGCATTCGACCGTTCCCGCAGAGATGCCGGAGGAGCAACCGTCCACCGCCGAGCAGGCGGTGCCGTGGCTGATCGGCCTCATCCTGCTGCTTGCCGGGATGGTGATCGTGCTGCTGGCGCTCATCTTCTCCGGCGACCCGTCGCTCAGTGCCGCGAACCCGTCCGCGAGCAACGCGGTGGCGCTGCTGCCGAGCGGGGCGCCGGGCGTGGACGCCTCCCCCACGTCGACGGCCGCACCGCGGACATCGGGCGCTCCCGGCGCGTCGGCAGCTCCTTCGCCGACGCCGATGGTGCTGCCGGAATACGGCGCGCTCGAGATGATCTTCCAGGGCCGCAACACTGCGCTGGCACCGATCTACCTGCTCATGGACGACTTCACGAATGCTGATCCGCCGCTGTCCCTGGCACAGGACGGGACGCTCGACGTCGGGCGCTTCGCCTGGGCGCCGGACGGCACGGTGGGCGCAGGGCTGCTCGCCGACGTGGTGGTCTCGATCGAGATCGGCACCGAAAAGCGGAGCCTGGGCGGCGGCATCTCCACGATCACGTTCGGTGACGACGCGTCGACGCTCTACGCGGTCCGTGTCACCCAGGACGGGGCCGATGATGCTGCCACCGTGCTCGCCATCGACTTCGCGACAGGCGACACGAGCGAGGTCACCACCGTCAGCTATCCGAGGCCCTCCCTGCAGGCAGAGGAGCCGCTCGTCGCCGCGCGGACCGCGGACGACGGAGGCCCGGTTCGGCTGCTGTGGCTCGAGAGCGACATGCTTCGCCTGTGGGTGATCGGTGTCGGGATGTGGAACATCGCGCTGGATGGCCAGGCCACCGCACTCGGGTCAGAGGCCCCGCCGCCGACACTCTGGGCGCCCGACGGGGAGCGGCGGATCTCAGTGACGGAGGAGGCCGGCGTCAGCACGATCACCGTCTTGGACGAGGAGGACGAGCAGGTCGTGTCGACCACGATCGAGGGCAGCATCAGCCACCTTCGCTGGTCGCCCACCGGGCAGCGCGTCGTGTTCACTCTCGGCACGACGGCACCGAACGGAGGCATCCTGCAGGACCTCTACCTGTGGGATGCCAACGATCAGCCGCCGATGCGGCTCACCACGACCGGGGCGAACTTCGGCGCTGAGTGGCGTGGCAGCCAGCCACGGTGGCGAGAGTGATGGCGGTCTGATGCAGGAAATCGTGAACCCGATCGGCGTCGAGCTGGATGAGACTGCCCGCCGGATGCGGATCCGATGGGATGACGGTCACCTGGGCGAATGGTCGTGGCTCGCCCTCCGTCGCGACTGCCCGTGCGCGCTCTGCTCGGGCGAGGGGAGCCTGCCGGGCGTCGTCACGCTCGAGACCGTCTTCGACGAGCGCGAGACGACACTGAACGAGGTGCGCTGGATCGGTCGGTACGCGCTTGCCCCGATCTGGGCCGATGGTCACGACACCGGCCTCTTCACCTACACGAAGCTGCGCGCCTCGTGCGAGTGTCCAGAGCACGCCGGCGCTGCCTGACCGATGACCGCGCCGCGCTTTGCTGACGGCTTCACGCTGGCGCTCGGTGGCGGTGGAGCCCGCGGCTGGGCCCATGTCGGCGTGGCACGCGCGCTCGAGGAGCGCGGCCTGCGGCCGCGACGCATCGTCGGGACCAGCATGGGAGCCATCATCGGCGCCGCGCTGGCCGCCGGCCGGTCGCCGGACCTGATCGAGGCCGAGGCCGGCCGCGCGCAGATGCATCGGCTGATGCGGCGACGAGGTCGGCTGGCGCTGTTCGATCCGGGCCAGGTCCTGGAGCACATCGCGCGCGAGCTCGGCGACCCGAACATCGAAGATCTGCCGACCCCGCTCGGGCTCACCGCCTACGACCTCGTCGCGGGGCTGCCGCGGCTCATCACGTCGGGTCGCCTGGTCGACGCACTGGAGGTGAGCATCGCCGTCCCGCTCTTCTTCCCGCCGCGGCGCGATGCCGATGGCGTGTGGTGCGACGCGGGGCCGTGGGAAGGGATCCCGGTCAGCCTGGCGCGCGCCTGGGATCCGAGCCTGCCGGTGATCGGCGTGCTCGCGGACATCCCGAAGCCGGCGTTCCTGGCAAGCCGGCCCGGCGCAGCCTTCCTCCACGCGGCCTCGTCGCGCCTGGGCGTGGGCGGCGGCGCGGATCGACTGACGGCCCGGCGCTACCTCGGACTGCTGACGAACCGGTGGGCGGACCCGGTCGTGCACGAGCCTCCCGACCTGCTCATCGCTCCCAGGCTCGGCCGGATGAATGCGCTCCAGTTCGGGCGCATCGCGCCCGCCGTCGCCATCGGCGAGCGGGATGCGAGACTGGCGCTCGCTACCATCGCGGAGGAGGTAACGGTGCATGCAGGCTGACGCAACCGGTGGCGTCCTCTTCGTCCACGCCCATCCCGACGACGAGTCGATGGGCACGGGCGGCACGATCGCGCGCCTCGTGGCAGACGGTTTCCGGGTCGACCTCGTGACGTGCACCGATGGCGCCGAGGGCGAGATCCACGACCCCACGCTCGACCACGAGGAGGCGCGTCCTCGGCTGGCCTCGATTCGCGCGGCGGAGCTCGCATGCTCGGTCGACGCCCTCGGCGGCGGCGCCATTCACCACCATCTGCTCGGGTACCGGGACTCCGGGATGATGGGCACCGATGCCAATGGCCACCCGGATTGCTTCTGGCAGGCGGACCTCGACGAGGCGACGCAGCGGCTGGTGGCGATCGTTCGCGAGGCCCGACCATCGGCCATCGTCAGCTACGACGAGAACGGCAACTACGGACATCCCGACCACATCAACGCCGCGCGCATCGCCCGCCAGGCCTACGACGCGTCCGCCGGGGAGCGGTGGCGCGTTTCGCGCTTCTACGAGATCGCCTTCGCGCGCGAGAGCTGGTCGGAGCTGATGGCCGCCATGCAGGAGCGGGGGATCGCCCTGCCGTGGGGCCGCGATTCGGGCGAGCAGACGCCGTCGGGCGAACCCGACGAGGTCGTGCCCAGCGAGGTGAGCGCAGCGGTCGAGGGTGAGGCGAGCGAGGCCGACCCGGCCGCCGAGGACGAGTTCGGCCGCGCCGAGGCCGAGATCACCACGCGCGTCGACATATCCGCCCACCGCGACGCCAAGCGACGCAGCATGGACTGCCACAAGACGCAGCGCCAGGACCTGGGCTGGCTGCTCGACCTGCCGCCCGACCTGGGCGAGGCCGCCCTGTCCTCCGAGACGTACGTGCTCCGCTGGCTGGACGGCGCCGACGTGCCCACCTCGCACCGCGAGACTTCGCTGGTGGCGAGCTCGCCGCAGGGGTGATCGCCGTTGAGGGGCGCTATCTCAACCCGAGCGCCATCCGGCCCGTGCTCGTGCGCGATCTCGGTCGCTGAGAGGCGCGGATTGCGCACGGGCAGCAGCCCACAGTGCCCTCCGCACCTCCGCTCCACGTCCGTGCGCAGTTGGCGTCGCCGAGCGGCGATGTCTCCTCACCCGGCGGCCAGCCGGCTGCGCCAGAAGACGATGCCGTTCCCTCCCGGATCGCGGCCGTCTCGGAGCGCACCGAGCACCGCTCGCGGGCTGAGTGGAAAGAGATCCTCGACGACCCCGCCGGCCGTCTCGATGGCTCGCCGACTCTCGGCGTTGTCCCTGACAACCAGCACAGGCGAATCGATCCCTGCATCACGCTGTTTCCGAACGAGCGGGCGGATTTGAGCCTGGACATCGTGAAGTCGGGAGATGAATTCGTGGCCGATCCTCAGGCCGCCAGCCCGCAGCATCAGATCGAATGCCCGGAGATCGCCGGTCATCGGAATCGGGTCCTCGATCCGGCAGTTCCATCCCCAGGCGGTGACGAGCTCCCGGTAGCCATTGATCATTTCGAGCTGTGCGGCCTCTCGCAGACGCACGCCCCCGACGAAGAATCGACCGCTGTAACGGAGCCCCACGACCGACGCGAAGCTGGCCAATTCCAGGTGTGTGACCGACTTCCTCTGACCACGCTCTATTCGCCGGACCTTCGACGCCGACCAGCCCAGCGCGCGTGCCACTTCCGCCTGGCTCGCACCGCACGTGCGCCGAGCCCGTACCAGCTCCACTCCGAGCTCACCCATGTCGCGACGCGACCGGCTGATGGCCTCGTCGAGTGCACGAATGCGGTAGGGCATGGGCGTGAGTATTCGGATCCGTCGTTACTCGCTGCTTACCGATGACTTA
>JACCWY010000522.1 GCA_013697395.1 Chloroflexota bacterium
GTGCGTTCGTGGTCAACGGCGTTCTCGACAACAAGCAGTTCGACCTGCTCATTGGCCCGTGGAGGCAGGCGTTTGGGCTGCTGACTCCAGTTGGACCGGGTGTGCCGAGCCGTGACAGCGCTCTCAGGCTCCGCTAGGCCCTGCTGCCTGAAAAGCCGCAGAGAATCGACCCGCAATAGCATTCGGCATCTCAGCCGCCGCGAAGCCCGGCAACGTCCACCTCTCAGCAAGGGCTGGCCGCTGAATCCTCGCCGGTCGATGCGCATAGGGCGCTTTCCGTGCTGGCGGTGGTGCGGATCACGGCCCCGTCACCATCTTGATGAACCGGCCGCAGGACGCAAGTAATCCCCCTCGCGCCCTGCGGTCGGCTCTTCGTGCATCGTAGGCAGTGGACCTTGCGAATAGCCTTGCAAGGGGGCTGGAATGTGGGGACATCCGTGAGGCATATCCACACAAACCCGGGTTATCCACACGCCCCCGAAAGAACTGGGCATTTCGCGAGATAGTCGGTCTTATCGATGCTACCGTAGCCCTCAGCCGGGCTGCCTCCCTTCCTACGGGACGCGCCCGGTTCTAGCACTCCATCGGGTACCCCTGGTGCTGCGCTCGGGCGCACCGATGCCGACTGTGGATTCGTATCGATGGCGCTCAGCCACCGGACCCCGCGCGCGTGGCGAGAACCGCCACGCTGCTCCCGCGTCGCCGCAGGCCAGGAACCCTCGAGGCGATCGCGTCGTCGGCCTTGGTGACGTGCCACACGAAATCGCGACTCGGCTTGATGCCCAGCTTCCACAGAGCGATAAGCGGGTAGCGGGTCAGCGCCCCGTGATGAATCACCTCGAACTCGTCGAAACCGCCCATGTGGGGCTCGACCCGGCCCGGAGCGAGGACCACGCAGCGGACACCGTGTTCGCGCTTGCCCAGCAGCTTGGTGCCGATTCCGTAAAGGGGGCCGCGCCAGGGTTCCACAGCGGCGAAGCGGCCACCTGGGCGCAGGACGCGCGCGCACTCGGGGAGTGCCAATGGCGTGACCCAATGGTGCACAGAACCCTGCGAGTACACGGCGTCGAAACTGGCATCCGGCAATGGAAGCTCTTCTGCCACTGCAGCGACACCGTGAAATCGATCCTCAACTCCACAGCGCCGGGCGAGCGCCGCCGCGTAGTGCAGCTCGCCTGCCATTGGGCTGACTAGCCAAGCCTCCGCAGCGCCCGCGAGGAGGAACTTGACTGCGTGAAGTCCTCGGCCGCCGACCTGCAGCACGGTCTTCCCCGCCATCGGGCGGAGGTGGCGGAACGCGTCGAACTGCGCATGAAGCTCATACTTCGCGTCCAGCCACAGGTGTCGCGGGGCTGGGAACAGCGCCCGCTGCGACGGTTGCAGCTCGACGAGCTGCAACAGATTGCGCACTTGCTTTGAAGTCGAGAGGGCACGAGCCTCTTCCTCGGCGATCCGGCTGTAGTGCTCCATCTCCTCGTATGCCCCGGCATACCGAGCCTCAATCGGCTCCCCGGCCGGTGACTCGTCATCTGTATGAAGCATCTCGGGAGCGAGCAGAAAGGCGACACCGTCGCGAATGGGGTAGGCGCCTCCGCCGTCGGATCGCACAAGGACCGTGGGGGTTGCCCCAACCTGGGCTATCTCGGTACGGGGGCGCAGATCGGCATGGCCACCCAGGTCCGCGATGGCGTCGTCCAGCGCCCGCTCGTGGAGGCGTACCTTGCTGACGGGGCACACCAGCCGCCCAGCGTCGACGCGCATCGTGCCCATCGCGAGTTGCACCAGTCGTCGCTCCGCGACCCCATGCTCGCGACTGGGGTTCCCTGCCGGGCTAACCAGCGGTGTGTGCCTTCCCGCCATCGGATAGACGATAGCGTGAGTGCCCGCGGATTGTTTCGAGCTTGCGCGGTCAGCTGGAGCAGACCGACGTGGGACCTTGTGCGTGACCCTCCCCCGCGCTCGCTGCAGGATCACACGTCCGGTTGCATTCCCTCGATGAACTCGTCGGCGCTGGCGGCCCCGCGGCACACGCCGACAATCAAGGCGATGGAGAGGCTGATCCACGCAGCAACGAATAACTCGATCATGCGGCGATGATCGCGGCTCGCCGGCAACATCCCGTCAACGGGTCGTCAACGAGTCACTAACGAGCCTGAGGTTCGAGGCAGTGCGCAGCGCTCTCTTCTCGCGCGACCTCGTGATCAGTTGCAACCATCCGAACCTCGATCGTTGAACGAGCTTCCGCCGACGGGCACGAACTCCCAGTCGTAGCCCCCCTCACGCAACGTCAATTTGAGAACGCCGTGGGTCTCGTTCGTCCGAGCCTCGCTGTTGGCTGCCACGACATCGATTGGATACAGCTCACCGCCGCCGGTCCCCACGACGAACTGGCGGATGCCGCGCTGGGGATCAGCACGCGCATTCGGATCCTGCTCGGCGAAGCGCTCGTAGATGTGGTCATGTCCGACGAGGATCACGTCGGCGCCAGCCTCGTACAACGCGTCCCAGAAGGGCCGTACCTCGTCGTCCCCGCCATGACGCCCAGAGCTGAAGAGTGGGTGGTGCCAGAAGGCAAGGACGCATGAATCGCCGTGCGTGGCCAGGTCCTCCGTCAGCCAAGTGACTTGGTCTCCCCGGGCAGTGCAATCCACCCCCTCCTTGTCACAGTTCGAGTTGAGCGAAACGACGTGCCACCCGCCCATCTCAAAGCTGTAATACCCTCGGCCGGGCGGGCCTGCGCGATCGCCGAAGTACTCGAAGTAGCCCGAAGCATCAGGCGTCCGGTAGTCATGGTTACCCGGTGCCGGACGAGTGCGGCTCAGAAATCGGCCCCAGCCGGGACCGTAACATTCGGTGTAGTCCTCCAGGGTCCCCTCGGGATATCCCCCGTCTCCTGCGAGAAAGACAGTACCGGGAGTGCGGCCGAGCAGGGCGGCCGTGTCCTCGTCATCTTCGCGCGAGCACAACGCGACGTCGCCCGCGCCGACGAGCACGTGTGAGGCGGAAGCGGACGGGGTGGTGTCAGCGTTGAATATGGCGAGTGCGTACCCGGCGACGGCGGCGATCACGATTGCCGCAACAGTCGCGCCGACGACGACCCATGTCTTTCGTTCCACCCGGCGCTGCCTCTGCTTCATTGGCCAGGACTCTGGAGCGGTCCGCGGTGAGCACGTATCATGCCCCGCTTCGCGCGTGACGTGAAGGCCACGTGGCTGGACGCGCCGGTGGTATGCCGCCTGCTTCTAGCGCAACCATGCCCAGACGAGGTCGCAAGGCCGATGCGGACGGCGGACGGCTGATCGGCGAGCGCTACCGGCTCGGCGATCGGATCGGCCGCGGCGGGATGGCGACCGTGTATCGCGCTCACGACGAGCAGCTGGATCGCGCGGTCGCGCTCAAGATGATGCGCGCCGATCTCGGCGAGGATCCCCTGTTCGTCCAGCGCTTCGAGGCCGAGGCGCGGCGCGCGGCCTCGGTCTCGCACCCGAACGTCGTGCCGGTCTACGACGTCGGCGTCGACGGCGCTCCGTACATGGTGATGGAACTCGTCGAGGGCGGCGATCTCGCGAAGGTCCTGGCGGCGGGCGGCCGGATGCCACCGGAGCGTGCTGCGCGGCTGGCGGCCGACGCGGCCGCGGCGCTCCACGCCGCGCACGACGCCGGGCTCGTCCACCGCGACGTGAAGCCCGGGAACATCCTGCTCCGTGGGGACGGGCGGGCGGTAGTCGCGGACTTCGGGATCGCGCGGGCGACCGGCGAGGACAGCATGACGAAGACCGGAGCGATGCTCGGCTCGGTCGAGTACTTCAGCCCCGAGCAGGCTCGCGGCGAGCGGGCCAGCGCCGCGAGCGACATCTACGCGCTGGGCGTCGTCCTGTACGAGCTCCTCACCGGCGAGCGGCCGTTCCGCGGCGACACCCCGTACGCCGTTGCGACGGCCCGTCTGCGAACTGCGACGCCCGATCCACGGGCCGTCGTGAGGGACCTGCCGGGCGAGCTCGGCGAGATCGTGACGCGCGCAATGGCGCGCGATCCGGCCCGACGCTTCGCCTCCGCGGACGCGATGCGCGGCGCGCTCCTCGCATGGCTGGATGGTGCCGGGGCACCGCCGGTGGCCGCGTCGCCCGCCGTCGTGACCCCCCAGCCGGTCGTTGCGGCGAGCGACACTCCCGTCGATGTGGCCCCGGTCCCGGTCCGCAGGGCTCCGATCCAGCCACCATCCCGCAGACAGCGCCGACCGGTGGCGGCCTGGCCGTTGGGTCTCCTCCTCGTGGCGCTGCTCGCCGGTGGCTACCTCGGCGCCAGCCTGCTCATCGACCGTGACCCGACGGACCTGCCCGGCATCGTCGTCGGGTCCGCGGGCGGCGGGGTCTTTCCCGATCCAACGCCCTCGCCGACCCTCACGCCGACTCCCACGACGG
>JACCWY010000536.1 GCA_013697395.1 Chloroflexota bacterium
AGGTAGACCGGTACGAGGGCCAGCACACAGGGGGAGACGAACGACAGCACGCCGGCGGCAAAAGCCAACCCAAGGCTGAGTTCCATGCTGTCGTCGCTTCCTGCCCTTCTGGTGCGCAACCTGCTACACCAGTGTAGTGCCAGCTCAAGGCTGGCGCCGGACCGCCGTTAGCGTAAGAGGAGACCCCGATGAGCTATGCCCGCCAGATGATCGAGACCCATCCCAGCGCCTCGAACCAGCCCGCCGAGCTGGCGGCCTGTATCGAGGCGTGCGTCGACTGCGCCCAGGCCTGTACCGCCTGTGCCGATGCGTGCCTCGGTGAGGATTCGCTGTCCGACCTGGTGCGCTGCATTCGCCTCAACCTCGACTGCGCCGACGTGTGCCAGGCGACCGGCAGCGTCCTGTCACGGCTGACCGCAAATGATCCGGCTGCCGCGCGCGGGCTGGTCGAGGCGTGCGCCGAGGCATGTCGGACGTGTGCAGAGGAGTGCGAGCGCCACGCGGCGATGGGGATGGAACACTGCCGCGTGTGCGCCGAAGCCTGTCGACGCTGCGAGCAGACTTGCCGTGACCTGCTGGACGCACTACCCGCCTAGATGGGCTGGCTCATCAGGCTCGCCACCGTCGCGATTGTCCTGCGTGCGCTGGGTCGATCAACGACTCGAGCTGTTCTCACCGCGCGGCGCTGGCGTATACGCCGCCATTGCCCCTCGCATCCTCGCCCCATTGCACGGGTAGCCGAGGAGGTCGCCAGCCGGCCGGGCCTTATCCTCGATGTCGGCACCGGCCCAGGGGCCCTTGCAGTCGAGATCGCCGGCCGCTGTCCGAGTTGCCGTGTCCTTGGCATCGATCTCGCCCCTGAGATGTTGCGCACGGCTGCGCGGCGGGCGGCTGAGGCGGGAGTCAGTGAGCGCGTCGACTTCAAGGTGTCCGACGCGGCTCAGCTGCCGTTGGCGGACGGCAGCATCGACGCCGCGGTCTCGACGCTGAGCCTGCACCATTGGCGTGATCCGGCGGCAGTGCTGCGCGAGCTCTGGCGGGTCGTTCGCCCGGGCGGCCGTGTGTTCATCTACGACACCCGCTTCTCGTACAGCGAGCGACAGGTGGCCGAGTTCCTCGGCGCCACGCCATTCGGCACGCGCAGCCTCGACTATCGTCCGCTGCGCGTCGGGCGGCTGCCCGTGGCGTTCTACGCGAGGTACGTCATCAACCACTCCTGAACCCACGCTGTCCCTGTCATGTCTGGCGCGCGGCAGATGGGAGGACCTGTCGTTCTGATCGCAATCGCAGGAGTATTCGGCGGGCGAGGGTGTAGGCGGCCAGGGCGCCGAGGAAAATGATCCCCTGCGCAGCGGGCCGCACGAGAAGATAGAGCGTGAGCGTGGCGACCCCGAGGACAAGGCCGGCCGCCGACTCCAATAATTGTGTGGGCATGCGGCGTGCGCCGACCCGACGGTCCGATGACCAGATGCCCCACCGCGAGCGCGTGCATTGTCCGGCGCAGCAGCCGGTGAAGAAGCAACCCAGGCGTCCGATCGCCACGCCGAAGAAGAGGGCCGGCGTGCTGGCGTCGACGAATAGCCCGATGGGCAGGTCGAAGGCGAGCAGGCCGGCGAGCACGACCAGGGGCAGGACGACGAGGAAGCCGTCGACCGCCCAGCCTTCGGCCGGTGAATTTCGCCACGTGCGCGGATGCAGCATGACGTACCGCACCTTGGCGCCGATCAGACCGGCGATCGCCGCGGCTATGGTGATGCCCAGCGACTCGACGATCGACACCTGGTCGCGCGCGAGCAGCATCGACTGGATACCCAGGCCAACAAGCGCGCCGAGCAGCACCAAGCCGAACCAGCTGCCGGGAATCACGGCCGGCGGACTGACCAGCCGAGCCAGGGGCGCCCAGCGCGTGTGCACCGGCTGAAATGGACCGGAGGAGAGCGCCCACCGTCGCCACGACCAGGCGGCACGTGGCAACGTATGGCCGCGAGTGGCCCGGCCGCCTGCGGTGGCCCGCGGATTGTCGGCGGCACGCGGGCCGCGGATGAGGTCGGCGGTGACCGTCCACTCGCCGGGCGCCAGGCCGTAGACGTGGGTGGTGATCGACACCGGGCCGCTGCCTGGAACGATGCCTTGGATCACCTCATCCTTGACGAAGGCGTCCCGCGCGGTTGGCTTGCCGCGGACTCCGATCCGCTTGCCACTGAATCGCACCGTTGCGGCGTACGTCTGCCCGTCATCACCCGAGTCGAACCAGTGGGTGACGGTCAGCGCCGCCGGTTCGCCAGTCCCGTCGCCTTGGAGGCGACCGCCGCCATTCTTGTCGGCGGCTCCGACCGGAATCGCGCCGGCGTCCTCCTTTGATGCAACCGGCACACGCCTGCGCGTCGCGGTCCGTCTGCGTCGTGCCACCAGATGTCGAATCGGCTCCCGGCGTGTTCGTGGTAACGACGGGAGTGTAGTGTCTTTCGCGATGGCGGTTCTAAACGGGACATGGCGGGCACTGCACCCTACCCAACGGGACTATGCTCGCCACCCCGCCCGCGTTGTCGGGGAGCGTCGCTTTGGGTTCAGCCAGAGGCTTAGAGGGGAGAACATCTCGTGATCGATCTGCCGGCCGGGATTGGACCGGTCCCAGTCATTGATGTCGTTCTGCTCGGCTGGTTCGCGCTCACCGCCGGGTCGGTGGCGTACGTGGCCTGGGACGCGTATCGCAACAACCCTGAGCTGACGGTCATGAAGTGGGGCTGGGTGCTGGTGACCCTCTTCCTGGGGCCGATCGGCCTCTTCCTCTATATCCTGTCGTGCAAAGAACCGTTTTCCGGCACGCATGAGCAGTTCGTCACACCGCTCTGGAAGCAGGGCCTCGGCTCGACGATCCACTGCGTCGTCGGCGACGCGACGGGAATCGTGGCCGCCGCAACCATCACTGGACTCTTCGGACTGCCGATGGGCATCGACCTGTTCATCGAGTACGCGGCCGGCTTCGCCTTCGGCTTGCTCATCTTCCAGGCGCTGTTCATGCGCGACATGATGGGCGGCTCCTACGTCGCCGCCCTGCGCCAATCAGTCCTGCCCGAATGGCTGAGCATGAACTTCATGATGGCCGGCATGTTCCCGACCATGGTGGTGTTGATGATGGGCCGCGACATGCGGGCCATGGATCCCACCCAGCTCGTCTTCTGGGGCACCATGTCTGCGGCCGTGCTGGTCGGGCTGATCGTGGCCTACCCCGTCAACGTGTGGATGGTCCAGAAAGGCCTCAAGCACGGCATGGGCACCCAGCGCGCGCTCGGCAAGGGTGGCCACTCCATGGAGGCGGAGCGCAGCAGGTCCGTCGCTCCCAACGGCCTGGCGTCGACGGCCGCATCCCATGGAGGCCACTGACGTGGACCACGGCAAGATGGGCCATGGCTCTCCGCCGGCCGAGACCAAGGGTGCGAAAGGTGGGAGGCGCAACGGTTCGGCGCTGAACGCGGAAGAGATGGCCTTCCGCGTGACCCGCCCGCAGCTGGTAGCGGTCGCCATGCTCAGCGTGCTGGCCTTGATCGCCGGGCTGCTCTTCTCGGCTTCGTATGCCAACCTCGGGATCGGCGCGCGCGACGTGGACGGCGCGGTCATGGCGCCGGGCATGATCATGACCCGTGACATGCCGGCCGCAGCAATGCGCGACATGGCGGCCGTTGATCCCGGCGACGTGACTTACCAGGCTCCGCCTGATGCCCGCGGCGACCAGCCAATCGAGCCGCGCCTGGAAGGCGACGTCAAGGTCTTCGACCTGAGCGCCGAAGTCATCACCTGGAACATCCTGTCGTATGAGCGGATGTTCGCGTACGCCATCAACGGCCAGGTCCCTGGCCCTCGCATTCGCCTCACCGAGGGCGACCGAATCCGGATCAACGTCACCAACCACCTGCCGCAGTCGACCACCCTGCACTGGCACGGGCTGATCGTGCCGAACCAGTTCGACGGGCCGGCCGAAGTGACGCAGGAGCCGATCGAGCCGGGCGAAACATACACGTACGAGTTCACGGTCAGCCAGGCGGGCACGTTCTTCTACCACAGCCACGACCACGCCGACCGCCAGCAGGCACTTGGACTGTACGGGGCGCTGATCATCGACCCCGCCGATGGCCCGGCCGAACCCGATGTCGATCAGGAGGTGGTGATCCAGCTCCAGGAATGGCTCGAGCGCGAGGGCTGGACCTACCCGGCCATGCCGATGGAGGGGGCCATGCCCAATTTCTTCACCATCAACGGCAAGGCGTACCCCGACACCGACACCATCCGGGCCGAGGTGGGGGACCGGCTGCTCATCCGCTTCATCGGCTCCAACTCAGCCTTCATCCACCCGATGCACGTCCACGGCGGTCCATTCACCATCGTCGCCACCGATGGTGTACCGGTGCCCGATGGCGCGCGCTTCGAGAAGGACACCGTCAACGTCGGTCCCGGCGAGCGCTACGACGTGATCTGGACGGCGCGGGAGCCGGGGAAGTGGCTCCTCCACTGCCACATCAACCACCACACCACCAACGACAACGTCGAGGAGGAGGGCGCAGGCGGCTTGACGATGATCATCGAGGTGTCCGGCGAAGGATCCTGAGCACGCTGCGATCATGCCCGGCGCGGGCGCCCTCGGCGGGTGCGGAGCTGCGCTACCCGCTGCTGGTCAACCCCAACATCGGCGGCAGCGGGGCGGGCATCCAGTCCTTCGCGAGCCCCGACGAGCTGTCGGCGGCGGTGGCTGCCGGCCAGCTCGACTTCGGGATCGACCACGTCGGCCTGCTGGAGGAGCACCTCGCTGCCGAAGGGGAGGCGATCCTCCGCATCGAGCTCGTGGGCGGCCGGTTCCTGTACGCCATCCGGCTGCTGCTCAGCCCCCGCTCGTTCAACCTATGCCCGGCCGACTACTGCGAGCTGCCCGGCATCGCCGATGGCGTGTCGGGCCGCAGCCTGCCGATCGAAGCGTATGACCCTCCGCCGGCCATCGTCGACGAGGCGCGGCGGCTGGTGGCGGCGGCCGGCATGGACGTCGGGGGCGTCGAGAACGTGGTCAACGCGCGCGACGGGTACCACTACTTCTACGACCTCAACGCGCTATCCAACTTCGTGGCCGATGCGCCCACCGTCATCCGTTTCAGCCTGTACGTCGACCTGGTCGACCTCATTCTGGAGCGCGCCATCGACGCCGTCAGCGCGGCCTGACTCGGCGGACTCTGGGCGCAGACGCGCGGCGGCGCTGCTCGTGCGCAGAACGACCACCTTGGTGTGCCCTCCCCCAAAGACAAGGGCGGGGCGGCGCAATGCCGGTACAAGCTACGGATAGGGCTGCACCGAGCGCCCGAAAGAAGGAAGCGTGCTGGCCAATGATCGCTTACGAGGCGACACGGCGACGCAGGGACGTCCGGTGGACCTAACTCCCGGGCGAGCGGTTCCAAGGCGCCTGCGGAAACCGTGACCGCATAACTGAGATGTTATCGCTCGGCCCACCACGCTCATAGCACAGCGTTCAGGCGGAAATGCTTGACATGCAAGAGGTCACTGGTTCGAGTCCAGTGTCGCCCACCACCCACCGATTCCGCGCTCGTCGAGTCATTTTCAGCGCGCAATCTGGCCGATCTGTTAGTACAGCGCTCCGTGACCGCTTAACTGCGCGCGTTGGCTCGGCGGTCTCGAGGCTCAACGCAGTCGGACTGCCTGACGCATCGGGCTCAGCGTGCCGGTCGCCTTGTGCTCCTTGCGGGGGTGGGGATCGGCCCCTCAAGCTGGCCGTGGTCGCGCTCAGCGGCAATTCTCGAGGATCAGCTCAAACT